>NZ_JACJPJ010000036.1:0-132438 GCF_014696015.1 Oculatella sp. FACHB-28
TGGCTCTCTCTCGACCGCTTAACCAATATAACGAGACATCCAAGAAACTGTCAAGCATTTCTGGAAAGTTTTTCGGGAAACGCTGGAAGTGGTGATACCGCAAGGGCTCCAGCTTTTTGGGCGCTGGGAATCTTCGAGAAATCGCCTTTAAGGTCTATGATTTCTTGAGATGAATCTCTAACGCGATAGGATGAGTTCCGAGCGGAGTGGTAGCTGCAAAATCCTGAAAGTCTTGATTGCTATTGGATTAAGACGGCTGTCTGCTTAGTTGGGACGAGCGAGATACTCATCCAGAGGCTTAGAAAAGTTGCAGGTTGCATCAATGAGTCCTAGCTAATTACTATTGTTGGACTTAGTGAAGCTGGAAAATTATAAGTAATGGCTCCTGTGTTACCGCCTGTTTTGGTGCTGGATCAACTGCTGAGAAGTTGGCTTTTGGAGGATATTGGGCGGGGTGATCGCACAACTCAAGGCCTTTTTGCATCTGACGCTGTTAGTGGACAGGCTCAGTGGATTGTGAAAGAAGCAGGGGTCGTTGCGGGATTGCCGATTGCTGCGCGGGTTTTTCATCTACTCAGCGAACAGTCCACTTTTACGGCACTTGTTGAGGAAGGACAGTGGTGCGCTCACGGACACCCCATTGCTCGGTTGAGTGGATCGATTGATGCGCTCTTGACGGGGGAGAGGGTTGCGTTAAATGTAGTAATGCGGCTGAGTGGGATTGCAACGCTGACCAATAAGTATGTGGAGCAGATTGCAGATTTGCCAACTCAGTTTGTCGATACGCGCAAAACTACGCCGGGACTGCGACTTTTGGAAAAGTATGCAACTCAAGTGGGCGGTGCTGTGAACCACCGCATGGGATTGGATGATGGCGTAATGATCAAGGATAATCACATTGCGGCAGCAGGGGGAATTGGGGAGGCGATCGCCCGAATTCGTCCTCACATTCCTTATCCGCTGACTATTGAGGTGGAAACGGAGTCAATTGAACAGGTTGAAGAAGCCCTGGTTCACAAAGCGGACATCATTATGTTGGATAATATGCCGCTGGAGATGATGAGACACGCAGTGCAGGTTATTCGTCAACGTAGTCCGCATATTAGGATTGAGGCTTCAGGTAATATTACGCTGGAGACGATCCGGGCGGTGGCGGAGACGGGTGTGGACTATATTTCTAGCAGTGCGCCGATTACTCGCTCTTCTTGGCTAGACATCAGTATGAGGATGGTCGTTGCCAGTTAAGAGTTAAATAGTTTTTGATTTATGAATTCTACAATCCAGAAAATTCGAGAGCAGTTTGAGCAGGCGTTGGTGGCTGCGTTTGGGTCTGACTTGGAAGGAACAGATCCGATTTTGGTACCTGCTAGTAATCCTAAGTTTGGGGATCATCAGTCTAATGTAGCGATGTCGCTGGCGAAGCGATTGGGGAAAGCACCGAGGGCGATCGCTGAGCAAGTTATTCAGCACCTTGATGTGAGCGAGTTTTGTGAACCACCTACCGTAGCAGGTGCGGGTTTTATTAATTTGACGTTCAAGACGAGTTACCTAGAGGAGCAGCTTCGGTGTGTGCAGGCTGATCCCCGACTGGGAGTAGCTCCAATTGAGCCGCCTAAACGGGCGATCGTAGACTATCCCAGTCCCAACATTGCGAAGGAAATGCACGTTGGACATTTGCGTCCCTCAGTGATTGGAGATTGCATTGCCCGAATTCTAGAATTTTTGGGTTATGAGGTGTTGCGGCTCAGCCATGTGGGGGATTGGGGAACGCCTTTTGGGATGCTGATTGCATATTTGCGGGAAGCGTATCCAGAGGCGCTGAAGTCTGATGAGAATTTAGATCTGGAAGATTTGGCATCGTTTTATCGTCATGCCAAAAAGCGATTTGATCAGGATGCGGCCTTTCAGGATGCAGCGAGACTGTCTGTGGTGCAGCTTCAGGCGGGAGAGGAGGAAACGCTGCGTGCTTGGAAAATTGTTTGCGATCTGTCAAATCGAACCAATCAAAGAATTTTCGATCTGATGGGTTTGTCTCCTCTAATTATTCGAGGTGAGTCTTTTTATAATCCGTTTTTGCCGGATGTGATTGAAGAGTTGGATCGGCTTGCTTTGTTAGTTGAAGATAGTGGGGCAAAATGCGTTTTTCTGAAAGGCTTTACGAATAAGGAAGGGGACCCTTTGCCTCTGATCGTGCAGAAGTCGGATGGTGGATATAACTATGCCACCACTGATTTGGCTGCCATTCGCTATCGGGTGAATGTGGACAAGGTAGACCGAGTGGTTTATCCAGTTGGGGCAGAACAAACAAATCACTTTGCTCAAATTTTTCAGGTTGGGAAACGAGCGGGCTGGATTACGGACGATGTAGAGTTTGTTCACACGCCGCTTGGGTCTGTATTAGGGGAGGATGGGAAAAAGTTAAAGAGCCGTTCTGGAGAGGCAATTCGGCTGGAGGATATGTTGAATGAGGCGATCGCCCATGCTCGTACTGACCTAGAAAATCGTCTTAAAGAAGAGGGGCGTGAGGAAACAGAAGAATTTATCAAACATAGCGCTCAAGTAATCGGGATCAGTGCGGTAAAGTATGCTGACCTGAGCCAAAACAGAACGAGTAACTATGTTTTCAGCTATGACAAAATGCTGGCGCGGCAAGGCAATACGGCTGTATATATGCTTTATGCCTACGTAAGGACGCGTGGGATCAGTCGGAAAGGAAACATTGATTTTGAAAAATTAGGTTCCGACTGCCCGGTTGTGTTGAAAGAAGATGAAGAGTTTGTATTAGCAAAACACTTACTTCGACTAGATGAAATTCTCAGCATAATTGATGCAGATCTGCTGCCAAATCAGCTTTGCCAATATCTATTTGAACTGAGCCAAAAGTTTAATCAGTTCTACGATCGTTGCACGGTACTGGATGCGGAAGAACCTATCAGAACGTCGCGGTTAGTGTTATGTGATTTGACTGCGAGAACGATCAAATTAGGACTATCTTTGCTGGGAATTCCCGTGTTGGAGCGGATGTAGCAGTTAGGGAAACTTCTGGTTGACGATAAAACTTCTGATAACCTTTGAAGAATGTAAGTTGGGTTGAAGTATGAAACCTTAACGCAAAGCTTATGTAAGTGTTGGGTTTCGCTATGCTCCACCCAACCTACCAATGCGTCTATTACAGGAGTTGGTGTGAATGCTTGATACGCCCCTGGAATGGGTACTGCTGGTTTTGGTAGGGTCAGTTACCGGAGTTGCAGCTGGATTGCTGGGAATTGGGGGGGGGCTGCTGATGGTTCCAGCCCTGACATTTCTGGGAGTGCCATTAATCCAGGCTACTGCGACGAGTTTGATTGGGGTGTTTTTGAGCGCGGTTTCTGGTAGCTTGCGGAATCTGGGAGCCGGTGAATTGAACTGGCGGGTTTCGTTAATGCTAGCGGCTTTTGGGGTTGTTACGGCGCAAGGGGGTGCCTGGTTGGGCGATCGCCTCCCTGACCCAGCTTTGGCTTTAGGATTTGCAGTTCTGTTGCTAGCTACGACGTATTTGATGGATCTACGTCAAAGACTCAAGCGAAAAACTGAGAAAACGATGGAACCAGAATTAACATCTGGGGAAGAAGTGCCAGAAGCAGAGAAAGAGGCACCGCTGACTTCAATTGCTGGAATCGGTCTGTTAGCAGGTGGGCTATCTGGTTTGTTTGGCGTGGGTGGTGGGGTGGTGATGGTGCCGCTGCAAATGCTGTTTTTGGGAGAATCGATCAAGGCGGCAGTGCGGACGAGTTTGGGCGCAATTGTGGCGATCGCCGTCTCAGGACTCGCTCAGCACACGTGGAATGGCAACGTTTTATGGATTCCTGGGTTGTGTCTGGGATTAGGTGGAATTGTTGGAGCACAGGCGGGAACTCGCTTGCTGCCTCGATTGCCTGATCGAACGGTCAATTTCCTGTTTAAGTTTTTGCTGTTTGCTCTAGCCGCCTACATGATTGTTCGAGGCGTTCAGGGTTGGATCTAGTTATTCCTGTCAGCAAGTTTCAGCAATCAGCTTGAGGTATTCCTGGTCAGTAATAATGTCTCGCGTGGATTCCAATCGATCCAGAAAAACGTAGCCTTCCAGATGATCGAACTCGTGCTGGAAGATGCGAGCGACAAAATCGGTAAGTTCTTGGTGTTGGAGGTTGCCGTGGCGATCACAATATTCAATCGTAATTGCTTGATATCGAGGCACCAGCCCCCGAATTCCAGGAATGCTCAGGCAACCTTCCCAATCTTTTACCACTTCATCAGAATGGCTCACTAACCGAGGATTAATCATCGGAGTCGGCTCCATCTCGGGAGCATGAGGATATCTGGGATTGGGACGAGATGCGACGATCAGCAAACGCTGAGAAACACCTACTTGAGGCGCTGCAATTCCAACTCCATTGGAATGCTGCAGGGTTGCAAGCAAATCGTCGATCAAGGACTGCACTGGCTGCGTTTGAATTTCGGTAATGGGTTCGGCAGTTTGGCGCAGGACAGGATTACCCAGTTGGGAAATTTGCAGTAATTCAGCCACGGCTTTGATCAACTCCTGGACAGGTCAATTAGGTTTGATCGCGATCGATCCACTTGTGAATTTGGATAAGCTGATATTGGTTCAGCTTATCCAAGAGTTCTTCACAGGTTTGCGCTTCGATTACCGCTGAGCGATGTTCGGGACGGACAAATTGCGCTTGAACCGCTTGGTTGAAGAAGGCGATCAAAGAGTTGTAATATCCCTCAATATTAAGCAAACCACAGGGCTTTTGGTGCAGCCCTAATTGCCCCCAAGTGAGAACTTCAGCAAATTCTTCAAGCGTACCCATGCCGCCGGGGAGCGCGATGAAAGCGTCGGCGTAGTCTGACATGAGGGCTTTGCGTTCGTGCATGGAAGCAACGATATGCAGTTTGGAGAGACCTGTGTGAGCAATTTCGCGATCGGCTAGCGCTTGGGGGATTACGCCGATGACTTCACCCCCTGCGGCAAGGGCGGCATCGGCGACGGTTCCCATTAGCCCAACTTTGCCGCCGCCATACACTAGCCCAATGTTTTGCTGTGCCAGCAGTTTACCTAGCTGCTCGGCTGCAAACCCGTAAGCAGGGTTTGCTCCCTGATTTGAGCCGCAAAATACGCAGACTCGTTTCATACTTGCCTCTTAAGCATCTGTTTCAGGCAAAATTTTGAGGCGAATAGTGCGAGAGAAACTACCTCCATCTGGATCACCCAGTTGGACTTCCAGCACTTCACCTGAAAGGGGACTAAGGTGAGCAAGGAGCGATCGCAAGTGAGGTGTACTCGCGCCGCTGTCCAGATAAACCCGCTCTGAAAGCGTGTTGAGCCGTTTCCAAGTGGTGTAGAGTTTGACGATCGCCTGCTCTAACTGCGAAGCCTGATTTACTAAGTCAGCCGTAGAACTAAGGCAACCGACCCGCAACGCTTCTTCTAAAGCAGATTCCAGGTCAAGCGCTTCGTTATCTAAGGCCTGCACGTTGGTTGCAGCATTGAGATACTTCGCCAAATAGCGAGCTTCGGCAGTAACTTGCTTCAGCGTATCCACGTCAGGATTTCCTGCCACCTCTGCCTGGAGGGAAACCTGATGCGCTTCTGGCAACTTTTCCATTTCTCGCACCAGTGGAGCCAAATAGCGGGTAGGAATTGTGCTGTTAGCAGCTTTTTCCTTCACGACTTCAGGAATCAGGTCTGAAGTCATCGCTGTCCATTCGTCGGAAAGCTGACGGACTTCTCGGCGAGTGATGCGATCGCCCTTTCGCGCTGCATCCCCGACCATTTGCTGAACTTCCGGGGATGACTGAGCCGTTTCGACAAAGGCGCGTTTGCTGAACTGGTTAACATCTTCCGGCTCTAGGTAACCCTCTTCTAGCAGCGCATCGGCACTATTTGCCAGTTCGATTAGCGAGTAAGCCTGGGTTTTGCTGATTTCCCGGTCTTTGAGCCAGTTGAGAAATCCGCTGCCTCGACCGTCGCCGCCTCGCTTTTCGCGATCGCGCACAGCTCGAAGGATGCGTCCGCGCCAAATCTCGGTTTGCAGGTCAAAGCGATCGCACACCTGCCAGGCTGTCTCGACCTGACTCAAAAATTCTGCTTCGGGAATCAGATCATCCTCTGGATCAGGAAGCTGAAAGCTGAGATCAGGGTTTTGCTCAAAACTAAAGTTGTTCAAATCAGTGGGAAGTGGAGGCGCTTGAACCATGAGAAGACTCTGGAAGACAGTGCATCATTATTGCATAATCCTCCCTTGGAGATCACGCCAAATGTAGCGCTAAGAATTGAGTTAGCCGCCACTGATAGCGCCAATTAGTAGGCGAACCAGCAGTACAGAAAAAGTAGCAAAACCTATGATAACCACTGCTAAGCCGAGAATTAGCAGAATTAGAAATTTGCGATCGCTCGCTCGATTGGATTGTGGCATATCGACGTGAGTTTCAAGCAAGGCAATATTTCGAGCATTTGCTTTCCAGGTCGCGTCAAACACATCGCCTAGCATTGGCACCGATCCCAGCACAACTTCCAGAACAATGTTGGATGCCATTCGCAACAGGATTTCACGAGGCACGCCCATTCGCGCTGCTTCAACGACAATGTAGGCTGATAGCGCTCCTGCAACCGTATCTCCAGCACCGGGCAGTAACCCCAGAAGTGGATCAAGTCCAATTCGATAACCTGTACCAGGAATTGGAATGGCGTTGTCTAAGACATGGCTGAGTTGGCGCAGACGTTGAAGCGAGGTGTTTCTGGAATTTACAACCGATGGGACCCGCTTGGGAGGAGGCTGTGACATCTAGGATGCTCCAAATAATGCCAGGAATTTTTGCTGGGCGATCGCCATCAGATCAGAATCAACGGGCTAAAGCATTTGTGGCGATCGCGACAGAAGTTGCGATCGCCACAATAGCGTAAATCAAACCAGGAGAACCAGTCTTCTACCAGGAGAACGTTATTCCTTCAAAAATCGCCTGACTACTTTTCGTTTGGAAGGTTGTCGAGACTGGCGATCGACCCTATCTAAAGCGAGAGCGACCCGTCCACGACGAGACATTCGCTTCACTCCATTCGTCCAACGGGGATCATGGAGTAGCAGGTAAAAGCAGGGAATGATGAACAGCGTCAAGAACGTTGCTAGAGATAACCCAGAAAACACAACGATGCCGAGCGGCTGCAAAAACTCTCCCCCTTCGCCCATTCCCAACGCCAAAGGAAACATTCCTAATACAGTTGTGATCGTCGTCATGAGAATCGGACGAAGTCGTTGGGGAGCCGCTTTGAGAATGGCAGTGCGGCGATCGACCTTTTCTCGCTCGCGGATTTGGTTTGCTAGTTCCACCATGATGATGGCGTTGTTAACGACGATACCGACCAGCAGCACTGCTCCCACAATCACTGTTGCACCGATCGCCGTTTGCGTCACATACAGTCCCAAAATTCCACCTGCTAGAGCTAGGGGAATCGTGAACATGATGACTAGCGGGTCTATTAATGAGTTATATTGCACCGCCATGACAACGAATACCAGGAAGGCAGCCAATCCACCGAGAAGGGGCAAAGCAGACTGAATTTCCTGGTTACTTTGGGCCGCAGCACTGGGCAAACGACTAACCCCTTCAGGCAACTCTAATCCTTGCAAGATAGTATCTACTTCAGCCAAAGCTTCACTCAAGCTGGCACCTTCATTCAAGTTGCCTGCTGCGATGAACACCTGCCGCTGGTTGATCCGCTGAATTTCGCCAGGGGCTTCTCCTTCTTCTAATTGAGCAACATCTCCTAGCCGAATCAACTGGTTGTCTTCTGTGAACAGAGGTAACCGTTCTAGCTGCGACGGCCGGGTAATCGCGTCCTCGTCAAGCTGCACACGCACATCTACCAAACGGTTACCGCGCTGAAGCTGGGTTGCAACGACTCCTTGGACGGCAGTTTCAAGCGTTTCCCCGATGTCCTGGGTGTTGAGTCCGAGGGCGGTCAGGCGCTCCAAGTCAGGACGGATTTGAATTTCAGGCTGGCGCTGGTCAGCATCTGGGCGAAAGGTTGCCAGCGTTGCCTGCTGGTCAAGTGCGTCGAGTACCTGAAAACCTGCCTGAGTTAGCGATCGCTCATCTTCTCCTTGCAGCACCACATCTACTTCTGCACCACGCACCGGAGAATTGTTTAGTACCAAACCACGCACTTCACCCGGCCTTATGCGAATCCGAGTATCGACCAGGTTAAGCTGCTCAATCTCTTGATTGACCCGAGCGACAAACTCCTCAACATCACTTCCTCGCTTCAGCGTGATGTTGCTGGTGCCTCTCAACGGGTTTTCGTTTGTACTGCTGCCAAAGAGGGAGCCTCCCGCTGTCGTGAATACGTATTCTGTCTCCGGTTGCGCCTGAATAATCTTGTCTACCTCTTCCATTACCTTCCGATTGGTTTCGAGGGGAGTTCCGGGGGGAAACTGGGCATTCAGGTTTGCTTGCCCGGTGCTAATGCGCGGCAGAATTTCCTGAGGAATCTGACCGATTGTTAGCAGACTGCCACCCCCCAGAACCAGAAAAGTTGCCAAGACGATTAAGACACGCTTTCGCAGCACCCATTCCAGAGTGCTGGCGTAGCCTCGTGTCGAGGCTTCAAAGCGACGATTAAATTCTTTTAAGAGCCAAAATTCTCCGATGCGGCTTGACCAGCGAATTCCTAGCAGTCGAGAAGACATTGCGGGCACGACGGTTGCCGCAACAACAATCGACGCGGCGACCGCAAAGCTGATGGTTAGAATCAACTCGTTAAACAGCAGGGCGATAAAGCCACCGATCAGCAGGAAAGGCAGTACCGCCACCAGGTTTGTGCTGGTAGAAGCTAGCAGGGCCGATTCCACCTCCTGGCTGCTCTGGATAGAGCGCTCGATGATTTCGTCGGGGGGCATTTGCGATCGCGTATCCTGTCCTGGTGTCATGCCTGCTCCTTCGGCGATCGCCTCCAGCATGACGATGGAGTTATCGACCACAATTCCCACACCCAACGCCAAACCGCCCAGACTGAAAACGTTGAGCGACAGCCCAAACACGCCCATCAAGATGATTGCGGCTAGCGTTGCCAGAGGAATAGAGAGGACAATAATCAGTGTTTGGCGAATGGAGCCAAGGAATAGGAGAACGGCGATCGCTGCCAATCCTGCGCCAATCAAACCTGAACTGGCAACGTTGGAAATAGAATTGCGAATAAAAACTGACTCATCCAGAGTTGGCAGCAACTCCATGTCTTCGGGAATTACACCAGACTGGCGCAATTCCTCAAGCCGTTTTTGAACTGCATCAACCACTTGGATAGAGTTTGCGTCAGGCTGCTTCTGAATGCTTACCTTAACGGCAGGCTGTCCGTTGAGCGACACAAAAACCCGCTGTTCCCCAGATTCATCAATGACCTCTGCAAAATCTCGCAGGTAAACTCGCCGAGGAGCACTGGGAGACAAGCCAGATTCTGTATCACTATCGGTCTCCTCAGTGTCTGTTGATGTGCTGCTTCCTCCAACAACAAAAGAAATATTGTTAATTTCCTCAGCGTCTTGAAACCGCCCAATTGCTCGCGTTAAGGGTTCAGCATTCTCTCCAAAAATTCGTCCGCCTGAAACATCCTGATTGGTTTGCTCTAGCTCATCCAATACGTCCGTCAGCCCGATGCCCAGTGCTTGCAGGCGATCGAGATCAACGTTCACAATGACCTCTTCTGCCTCTCCGCCAGACACATCCACCGAGGCAACGCCTGGAACCACACCCAGTTCACGGCCTAGCTCTTCATCCGCAAATACCCGCAGGGCGACCGATTCTAGTGAAGAGGAAGTCAGCGCTAACTCGTAAACTGGCAACTGTGAAGGGTCAGCCTTGAACAGACGCGGCTCCTCAATCGTGTCGGGTAGCTGTCCCCGTGCACGGTTGAATGCAGCCGTTGCATCGTTCAACGCCTGATCAATATCTCCGCCTGGCTCAAAGTACAGGTCTAAGCTCACCTGCCCTTCACGAGTTTGGGAATAAACCTGCACCACCCCTTCTGTGGCAGAAAGGGCTTCTTCGAGTGGACGGGTTACTTCATCCACCGCAACTTCGGGCGAAATTCCGGGTGCATCAACCCGTACTCCAATCCGGGGATAGGTAATAGAAGGCAGCAAATCAACCTGAAGGTTGGAGATATAAAACACGCCAACGACGATCACTGCCAGGGTCAGCATTAGCGTGCCGATGTGACGGCGGATTGAAATGCTGCTAATGCTAAAGCCGGAAGGTTTTTGGGTTTGCATTGCTTCAACGAGTGAGTGAGGACGATCAGCAGCCTAGATGAGCAGTAGGCACAGGTATCAGGATTAAGAAGCGGGCGAATAAATGGGATGAAGGGGAAAACGTTAGTTCTAGGAGGATGTTTCAGAAATTAGGCTGAGGCGGACGGCGGCACCATCTTCCAGAGCGCCACTGCTCCGCGCAACGTATTGATCCCCGGGTTCTAGTCCAGAGAGAATTTCTACTTGCCCGTCAGCGCGATCGCCCAACCTTACCGTTCGGGCCACCACAGTCGGCTCCTCTTGAGAACCTTCTAAGACAAAAATGGTGGCTGTTTCGCCGGATTGCTCATCTGATTGCTCTGATGCCGAAGCTTCTGCCTGCGGTGATTCTGCGTCTGAGCTTTCTGCGTCTGCCTCTCCTCCGATTTCGATCGCCGTCAACGGAATAACCACTCGTTCAGCAGCCTGTTGAGAGAAGCTAACCCGTGCCAGCAGTCCACTGCCGATGCGTTCATCTGGGTTCGGTATTGTCACCTCAATTGGGATTAGACGAGCAGTGGGGTCAGCCGCAGGAGAAATGAGCGTTACCTCGCCCGAAAAGGTTTGGTTAGGAAGTGCATCCAGGCGAACCTGGACGGGTTGACCGACTTGAATACCTGCCAGTTCGAGTTCTGAAATTTGGACTTCTACTTTTATTTGGCTGAAGTCTCCCAGTCGTAAAACTTCACTGCCGGGTTGGGCCAGATCGCCCGGTTCTATTTCCCGCGATAATACCGCTCCAGTGACGGGAGAAACGAGCGTACTGTAAGATTGCCGCTCTTGTTCTTGGGCAACCAACGCTTGCTGAGCAACAACTCGCCGTTCGGCTGCTCTCACCACCTGCTGACGGGTGCGAACCTGCTCTTGCGCCGATCTGAGTGCTTGCTCTGCTGTGCCAACGGTAGTTTGGGCAAGTTCTACCTGTTGCTCTGCGATCGCCCCCTCGTTAAATAATTGCTGTTGTCGTGCGGCATCTGACTGCGCCTGAGCCAACTCTAGCCGCGCTTGTTCTACTAGGGTCAGTGCATCGCTGACTTCTGCTTGCAGGCTGGCCACTTCAGACTGACGGGCTGCTTCCTCTGCCTGCGCCTCAATCACAGTTGCGGTCAGCAACCTATTATCGAGCCGCGCCAATACCTGCCCCCGCTCTACTGGATCGCCCATATCGACCGTTACATCTAACAGTTGCCCTTCAGCTTGCGATCGCAGTGAAACTTCTCGGAAAGGTCGGGTTGTGCCAGTGAATTCCTCTGCTGCCTCCAAAGGGGCAGTTTCAGCAACCATTACATCAACGGATGGTGGGCCGCCTTGCTCTGCACCAGGAGGCTCAGACTGAGCTTCGCTACGAGGAAACAGTTCACATCCGGCTGACACAAGTAATAAACTGAGAGTCAAAATTAGGCGGCTGGCGATTGACACAGGTTTACGCGCAACAGCCAGGGGCACGGAAGGAGCGACCTGCAACATAAATTTCTTGCCAATTATTTGGAAAATTTCTTGCCTTAGCTGATCAAGCGCTTGCTTAAAAATGCAACAGAGTTTATTGCATTTTGTAAACGCTGTATCCTTAACAGGTATATCAATTTGGAGTAGGAATATCAACCTGATATAGAAATACGTTGAAATAATGTTGGAATTAGCAACACTTGGATTTTTACAAAAGCAACCTTTGCACGGCTACCGTCTAAAGCAGCAGCTAGAGCTATTTATGAGTGGCTGCATCAGCGTCAACTATGGGGCGATTTATCCTTTGCTCAAACGGCTGGAGGCAAGAGGAGATATCGTGACGCTGGTGGAGGAAGCTGGAGAATCGGGTTCGAGCCGCAAGGTATATTGCATTACTGAGGCGGGGC
Organism: Oculatella sp. FACHB-28; assembly: GCF_014696015.1. Lineage (NCBI taxonomy): Bacteria > Bacillati > Cyanobacteriota > Cyanophyceae > Oculatellales > Oculatellaceae > Oculatella > Oculatella sp. FACHB-28. The sequence goes on from NZ_JACJPJ010000036.1 coordinate 12,161, forward strand.
GCGATCGCTGGCGACGCAAAATGCTGGAATATCCGCATGAAAGCTGGGTCAACAGCCGGTCCCGTTTCATCATCAAATATTTCTTCTTTAGCCACCTTCTTCCCATAGAGCGAATTAAGCTGCTAGAGCAACGATTGCTGGTTTGCCGTCTGCGGCTACAGGATCTAGAGCGGGAAGATATGACTAGCAGCACCGATCGCTATGAGTCAACAGCGTGGCGACGGCATCTAGCCAATTTGCGGTTTGAGATTGATTGGCTACTGGAACAGCTTGAGCAAGAGAATCTTGAGAAGAGGTTGCAGGAGGCGGGGGTTGGGGATTAGGGGGAGGAATGAGTTGGCTCGAAGGGCACACTACACCGTAACTCTACTGAAATTGCTGAATGACTTGCAATTCTCGATAGTCCTGCAATATTTCTATAGGGCGATCGCTCAAAAGCAGATCTAGCAGCGATCGCAAGCTCATATCTCCCTTGAATGAACTCAATTCTTCTTTATGAATGCTGATTTTGACCGAACCATGATGCAACGTTGTCTGGAGCTAGCGCGTCAGGCAGCAGGTCAAACAGCCCCAAACCCATTAGTGGGAGCCGTTGTGGTGCAAAACGGTCAGATCGTTGGCGAAGGATTTCACCCCAAGGCGGGGCAACCCCATGCTGAGGTTTTTGCATTGAGGGCAGCGGCTGAGCAAGCACAGGGAGCTACCGTTTATGTCAATTTGGAGCCTTGCAATCACCACGGTAGAACTCCACCCTGCACAGAAGCCCTAATCCAAGCGGGGGTTGCCAGGGTTGTCGCGGGAATGGTTGATCCAGATCCGCGTGTGTCGGGAGGTGGCATTGCCAGACTACAAACGGCTGGAATAGCAGTCAGCGTTGGTGTAGAAGAGACAGCCTGCCAAGAATTGAATGAAGCATTTGTGCATCGAGTGCTTCATCGCCGACCGTTTGGCATTTTGAAATATGCGATGACCCTAGATGGCAAAATTGCTGCTAGCACCGGACATAGTGCCTGGGTTACAGGAAAAACTGCACGAGCAGCAGTTCACCAGTTACGCGCTACCTGTGATGCAGTGGTTGTAGGTGGAAACACGGTTCGGCGTGACAATCCGCTGTTGACCAACCATCAAGTCGCCCAGCACAATCCGCTCAGGGTGGTGATGAGCAGCAGTTTAGATTTGCCCGACGATGCCAAATTATGGAACATCGCGGAAGCTCCAACACTAGTCTTGACTGAAGCTGGCAGCAGACCCGAATTTCAAACTGCTTTGAGGAAGCGGGGAGTTGAAGTGGTTGAGATGTTATCTCTGGCTCCTGCTCAAGCAATGGACTGTTTGTATGAACGGGGCTGCTTGAGTGTTTTGTGGGAATGTGGAGGACGATTGGCAGCTGAGGCGATCGCCGATCGGGCTATTCAAAAAGTTTGGGCATTTATTGCCCCCAAAATTATTGGTGGGGCAACGGCTCCTTCCCCAGTTGGTGAGCTGGGCTTGTCGTTGATGTCAGAGGCGCTAGTACTGGAGCGGGTGAAGTGGCGATCGCTTGATGCGGATTATTTAATAGAAGGCTATTTGCCAGTTGGGCAGCCTTAGCGCATCTTGATTACCGTTAGAAACATCGAAAGGTTGCACCTAGAGAGTGCAACCTTGCAACAGCGGTTCTAAAGGTGGAATCAGAATGTTTATTGAGCGATCGCTCGTAACAGTCTATTGGGGAGGAGCTTCAGTTCCAGGAGCGGTAGGAGCCTCTGCTGGCTCTTCGGTAGGAGCAACCGCCGGATCTTCAGCAGGTGCTACAGCGGGGTCTTCAGTGGGTGCAGTTTCTGCATCATCGGTACCAGCAGGAGCGCAAGCGCCAACAGCTAGCGTCATTCCAAGTAACAAAGGTAGAGCGAGAAACTTTAATTTCATTGCGATATCTCCTGATTTTTTATCATCCGTCCCTACACTCAATTTGTCAGAAAAAGCGAGACCAGCCTATGCTCCGTAAGGAATAATTCAATTTCTCAAAAACCTCCTCCCGTAGGAAGATCTGCTGAATCCCGGTCTAACTTAAGAGTTAATTTCAGGCAACGTTAGGTAGTGCTTAGAAACACAAAAGCCATTGCTCAACTTGAGAATGGGAGGAAGTTTCTAATATGGCGATCGGCCACTATAGGAGCACAGCATTGCCGTGCCCCTACGGAGTCGTTCGTCATGCGCAACGCCACAAATCGGTACCTTAACAGAAGGGTATAGACGCGCTCACGAAGGCAAATCGAGTTTCCCTACTGAGGCAATTCTTGACCTGAGGCAGGTTCAGCTCGAAGAATTTGCTCAACTTCCTGTTGCAAAGCAGGATCTTGCTGCACAGCAGCAAGAATCTGGTTAAACTGCTCGACTTCTAACCCTTCAGCTTGAACCGCTTCCTGGAATCTAGCTTGGGTCTGCTGACGGACGGTCGTGATCTCGTTTGCGGCTTGCTCAAAGCTCTGCAATTCCTCATCAGAAATCTCTACATCGGTTCCTGCTTGAGGGTTTTGCTGGGCTTCAGCAATTTCATTGAAACGATCTGGGGTTAATCCTTGACCTTCAACAATTTGAAGTAGCTCAGTTTGAGTTTCCTGCTGAATCGTTTGGAGTTGCGCGATCGCCCTGGCAAATTTTTCGATGTCCTCTGAACTTACCTCAGCAGCGGACTGGGGTTGAGCCTGAGTAGGGGGCGTGGACTGAGCTTCAGTAGGAGGAGCAGGCTGGGCTGCAGGGTCTAGCTGTTGGGCTGAAGGCTCAGTTGGCTCAGCTGTAGGAGGAGCTGATGTTTGAGATCGAGCGGGTAGGCTCCCAAAGGCTACCAGCAGCAAAAAGGTACTGCCTGCCAAAATTTGCTTCAGCATTTCAAGTTTCTCCTTAAACCTTAAGGTGTTTACTCCACTGCAATCCAGTGTTTGCCGTCTTGGCTTTCGACGGATGCAAACTGGTTTCACGTCCGAGTGGATTTTTGCTTAAATCCTCGGCAGAGTCCGCAGGATTTAGGAGTCACCCTGACAAGCCAATGTTGAGTTGATGTGTCAGAGACATGAAGCTTATGACACAGCCCGGTTAAGTTACGGACAAAGAAGAGGTGTGTGATTAAACGCCTTCGCTTTTCTCTGAAAGCTGCTGCTCTAAGTTAGAAGAACGTTCTAAAAGCTTGGTGTAAAGGCGATCGCATCGCTTGGTTTCAACCCCAGTTGCTGGTTGATAACCGCTACTCTCGTAAAGCTTGACCGCTTCAAAAAGCACGCTCGCCGTTTCTAACCAAATCTGTTGATAGCCCCGTTTGGCGATCGCCTCTTCTAAGTTTTGTAACAAATAGCGCCCCAATCCTTGCCCTCTCGCTTCGGGCAAAAGGTACATCTTGCGAATTTCTACTGCATTCGTCCCTTTCGCAACCGGATAGTAAGCGGCTGTGCCTACTAGGCGCTGCTGTCGTTCGACCACCCAAAATTCGCCACCTTTGTTCCAGTAAGACTCCTCAACAGACAAGACATCTCGGTCGGCACCGTCTGGTTCACACTCAAGCCCATATTCACTCAGCACAGAGCGAATCAACTCTGCTGCGACTGTGCGATCACCTGGTTGCCAATCTCGAATCCAAAACTCGCGGTAATGGCTATTCACTAACTATGAATCCTTGGCTCAGGGTAAAGGGTTGACAAAAGCTGGCTCTCCACAGCCGCAAGCGATTCTAGCCGCTCCATCACAACTGCGCGCTCAAAATAAGTAGTTGCTAGTGTCCAGTAAATGCCATAGTGACGCGCTTCCGATGCCATTAAGCCTCGATAAAACTGCGCTAGTTCTACTTCAGGGCAATGAGCAGCTAACAGCCCCAACCGTTCGTGGCTACGGGCTTCGATTAGCCCAGAGACGAGCAGCAGGTCGAGCATTCGGTCGGGTTCATGACGGCGAATTTCAGCCTTGAGTCCAGCAGCATAAGGTGGTGCAGACAGTGGTGCCAGGGGAATGTCACGCCGATCGAGCCACTGATTCACCTGCTCGAAATGCTCTAGCTCTTCCTGGGCGATCGCCGTCAAGGTTCGCACTAGTTTAGCGCTGGAAGGATAACGAAAAATTAGATTGAGGGCTACACCCGCCGCTTTCCGTTCACAGTGAGAATGGTCAAGCAAAATAGTGTCAAGATTGGCGATCGCCTGCTCTACCCATTGAGTTGAGGTAGGTTGCTGAAGGAATTTAATCGTGGGCAGGGTTGAAGTCACAGGAAAATTGGGTTTGAAGAAGAATTTCTAAAGGGAGAGGGAGCGGTTACACCTCTGTCAGATTAGCAAACGCTCTATCAGATTTGCGTAATTCTACGATTCACGGCTGTTGATCTACAAAGCTGGATACCGGGTTTAGCGCCAGCCAGAGGAAGACGTGACTACAAATACTCAGCCATCCAATTCGGCTTTCAAGCGGGAAGCACTGGCAGCGATCGCCGACTTTGAGCAATCTCCTGCACCCAGCCTGTGGCCGCATCTGGATAAGCAAAAGATTGTGGCAGAGATGCGATCGCGGGTGAATGACCCTTTTAAGGTCAATCAGGGTAAGCAACCTTTTTGTGGTCCAGCTTCCATCTTGTTTGAGCTAATCCGTAAGCAGCCGCTGCGCTATGTCCAGGTCTGTAGAAGTTTGTTTGAACAGGGCAATTTCCAAGCAAAAACAAAGCAGATCAATACCTCTACTCGGCTGCGTCAGGAAAGCAAAGGCGATCTGCAAATGGGGCAGGCAGACTGGTTAGTGCTGGCAGCGCTACGCGATGCAGAAAATTTACTGTTTCCCGTTGATCCCGATGCGCCTGAAATGATGCGTAACCTCAGCGGCATGACTAAATCCTGGGAAATGAAAGGCTGGGTTAGAGAAATTTTGGGCTACGAGCAAGTGAAGTACAACCACACCTACCTCTTGGGCGACATGAGAGCCCTGCAAAATGCAGCTCGGGTGATTGAGGCAGGTGGCGTAGCGTTCCTGCTGGTAACGGCTGATGGTTTGCTGGGGCAAGCTACACCTAGCAAGGATGACCTGCCTGTTGCTCTGCCCAACCACTGGATTGCGCTAGTCGGCAATGTTGCAATTCAAAAGGGCACTTTCGGTCAACACGACAGCGGACATGTCAGCTTTGACGTATTCACCTGGGCAAAAAAGATGCACGTCGATGTTAACGAAGGTCCGTTTGAACGCTTCCTTTGGGGCATTGTGACAGGACAGTCTGTTTAAAGAGCTAAAGCTAATTAGAAGGCTAGAACGGCCGAGGTAGAACGCTTCCTGTTACAAAGTTTGCCTTTGCATAAATCTAATGAATTGCCGTTTCATTGCTGTTTCTAATAGGCTCTAAAACCGCTGCTTATTTAAGAAGTATTGAACAGCAATTCATCATCTTGCTAATCTCCGCAGCTTCTTGTTCTAGAAGTAAGCGTTTCCTAGAGGGGAGCTTGTCCTGAGTACTTCATCCAAGGCTGCACGAAAAGTCTGCTCACGCGGACTTTTTTTCTGTCATTTTTAAGTTTCTTTAGTCGCAGATTTAACTACAAAATTGCTTCAAACTTTAAGACTTTCAACAGAGTGTAATTTTGGCGCTTGAAAGTTAGTATGTTTTAATAAAAGTTAATACTCGTTTTTAGGTTGGTGCTTTGAGATGCTAAGAATTATTACTGATTTTGATGGCCCTATCATGAACGTTTCTGAACGGTACTATCGGGCCTACCTGTTTTGTTTGAGAGAAGTTCGATATCCCGATCAGCCAGTTAGTCCACTCTCTAAGGAAGAATTTTGGGCTTTGAAGCGATCGCAAATGCCTGAGCGCCAGATTGCACGGCTCTCGGGGCTAGATGCGACCCAGGCAGAAAAGTTTTACCAAGTGCGGAAACGCACCGTCCACTCGATGCCTTATCTGGTTTATGACACGCCAGTGCCAGGGGCGATCGACACGCTCAAGCGACTTCGGCAAGCAAAGGTCGATCTAGCTGTAATGACGATGAGACGGGTGCGGGAATTGGATGATGCGTTTGATCGCTATGACCTCGCACAATTCTTTCCACTGGACAGACGGTTTTGCCTCAGCAATGACTACGTCAAAACGGCTGATGTGAAAGACAAGCCTCTGCTAATGCAGCGAGCACTAGCCCAGCTTCCAGCGGCTGAGGAAATTTGGATGGTTGGCGATACGGAGGCTGATATTGTATCGGCTAAAACTCACGGTATCAAAGCGATCGCCGTACTGTGTGGCATTCGCGATCGCACCCAACTGATGCAGCAGCGCCCCGACCGAATTGTGAACAATTTCGGCGAAGCAGTAGATTTGATCTTTAAAGAGTCCAACGTTGTGCCAGCCAACGCTGTAGGAGCAGCCATCTCTTAAGTGGCTGATCGGCAAGCATTATAGGTGGGTGAATGCTTGATCCCCGGTGACTTTATCGCAAAAAGCTGTCGATCAACCAGAGGACTAGGAAAGTCACCCAGGCTGCAAAAGTGTCTGCTTCAATTCTTAGGTCAGCGAGTTGGGGTTGCAGCAGGCTAGCTGCCTGTAACCCCAACACTACGCCTAAAATCAGTCCTACCAAAGTCAGCAGAAAAGATCGACCAAATTTGTGTTCTTTACGATTTAAGAAGTAGAGGCTAAAGCCGACTCCCAAGGCTAACCCCACCGGGGCTGAACTCAGGCTGAGAAAGGCCGTTCCGATGAATAATGCAGCCGGCCAGAGAATGTCGGCTCGACTGGGTGTGTCAATAAAACGCTGTAACCAATCCGGAGTTTGCTTGGTTGGGATTGGAGTGAATTCAGGGGGTACTTCAACCAGCCGCTCTGGAAAGCGAATCCGGTCGGGCACTTTAATTTTGCCTTCTTGTCGCAGCCGTAGCCGATCCATCAGGATCGCGTCATAAGCTGCCTCAATGGACTCTACCAGCTTGCGATCGCCGCTGTGTTCCTGCACGAGACGATTACGAGCATCCTGAATTTCTTCAAACGAAGCGTTTTCATCTACCCCAAGCTTTAAGTAGTGATTCTGGTCACTCATCTACAACCTCCAAAAGACCCCCAATATATTCGATTATGATTGCAATAAGAAAATCAGGAAGCCCGCAGTCTGTTAGCATCTCTGCCCAGCTTAAGCTGCTGACCGTCTACTGCTAGCCATCTGCTGCTAGCCATAGTGTAACTGTCTACCCTCTTTTCGCAAACTAAGGATGCAAAAGTTTAGTTCAGGTAGTGCATATAAGCTCAAATTTAGCTAGATTTGCTCAGGCAGGTGTTTGCATTGCCGATTTCTAGTGCGGATAATTGTTTTATTAAGCGCTTAATATAACAGGTATCCATTTCTACAGCCTATTCTCTAAAGAAGTCTAGTGAAATCTCTAGTGAAATCTATTGACGCAGCTACCCTCGCATAGGCTATTGTTTCATCTGCCATTGCATCAGCTTCTGCTTACGTTTACCGATGCTCATCCACTCCTCAATGTAAGGTTATGGTCATGGCTCCAGCCAAGATTCTCGTAGTTGATGACGACCCCTCCATTCGCACTTTGATCCATCGATTTCTGTCGAAACAGAATTATCAGATGGAATCTGCCGAAGACGGCAAGACTGCTTTGGCTATCTTCGAGCAATTTAATCCAGACTTGGTGATTCTGGATGTCAACCTGCCAGATTCTACTGGCTATACGCTTTGCCAAGAGATGCAAAGCCGAACTGGGGTATTTGTGCTGATGCTAACTAGTCGCACAGACGAGGTTGACCGGATCACCGGGTTCAAGAAGGGTGCAGACGACTATTTGACAAAACCCTTTAGTTTAGGGGAGTTAGAAGTCCGGGTGGGGGCAATTCTAAAACGTCAGCGCCCAGTGACAACGGCTGAGCAACAGTGTCTAACTTTTAATGGATTGGCGATCGATCCGGTACGGCGAGAAGTCACGCTCAACAATGACATTGTGCCCCTAACGGCGCTGGAATTTGACCTGCTGCACTTTTTGGCAAGCCATCCTGGACGAGTTTGGCGGCGGGCTGAGCTAATTCAAAAAGTTTGGGATTATGAGTATGTAGGCGACCAGCGGGTTGTTGATGTTCATATTGGGCAGATTCGCAAGAAGATTGAGATTGATACAACTCAGCCCGCATTAATTCAAACAGTGCGCGGGGTTGGCTATAAGTTTGAGGCTCCTGGGGTAGGTCAGGAAGGTGCTGTCGCTCAGTAGGTCACGCACCTGACTTTCCCGTTAAACAGAAAAGCACCTCAAAGAGAAGCGCACCTCCCAGGAGGTGCGCTTCTCTTTCATATTGCTACCGATTGAGGATGGGGAGCGACGATCGCCTACTTTGTCCACTTCTGAGCGACTAGCTCAGCCAGATCCACAACCCGCTGGCTGTAGCCCCACTCGTTGTCATACCAGGCGACGACTTTAACCATATCGCCACCCATGACCATCGTTAGTGCGGCGTCAACAATTGAGGACTCATCAGTACCGCGATAATCGCAGGAGACTAGCGGTAAATCGCTGTAAGCTAGAATCCCTTTGAGTGGACCCTCTGCAGCAGCTCTAAGGGCATCGTTGACCTGCTCAGCAATGGTAGGCTTCTCAACCTGAACAACCAGATCCACGACGGAGACGTTTGGCGTAGGAACTCGTAGCGCAATACCGTTTAGCTTGCCCTTCAATTCAGGCAATACTAGCGCAACTGCTTTTGCAGCTCCTGTGGTCGTAGGCACGATGTTGAGTGCAGCAGCACGGGCACGTCGCAAATCCCGGTGGCTTGCGTCGAGCAAGCGCTGGTCGCCTGTGTAGCTGTGGGTCGTCGTCATGGTGCCTTTGATGATGCCAAAGTTTTCGTGAATGACTTTGGCGACTGGGGCAAGGCAGTTTGTGGTGCAGCTTGCGTTGCTGATGACGGTGTGCTGGTTATGGTCATAGTCTTGATCATTTACCCCTACGACAAAAGTGCCATCGTCGCCTTTGCCAGGAGCTGTAATCAACACTTTCTTAGCGCCTGCGCTGAGGTGCTTAGAAGCCCCTTCTTTGCTAGTGAAAACGCCAGTCGATTCGATGATCAGGTCAATGTCCCAGTCTCCCCAGGGCAAGTTAAGGGGGTTGCGGTCAGAGGTGCATTTGATGGTTTTGCCATTGGCGGTGATGGTGTTGTCGTCAGCGCTGATGTCAGCGTTGAACCTGCCCAACATGGAGTCGTATGTTAACAGGTGGGCGTTGGTTCTAGGGTCAGAAGTGTCGTTGATGGCAACGACTTCCATTTGGCTGTCTTGTCGAGTCAGCCAGCACCGCATAAAGTTGCGCCCGATGCGCCCAAACCCGTTGATCGCTACTCTAATCACTGCGTCTTGCCCTCTGTCTACTAAAATACTTGCTAGTAATGAACCAGATCATACACGTTAGCCGTGTCCCTCTCAATAGCCACTGATGAAGGGTTTTGCACTAATTATTAGAAAAATGTGATCTGGTCGCTCGGGTCTGGTAGACAGCTCAAGCCAGTGCTTTTTGTAGCTATGCTTCGTTATCGGTACAAACTATGAGCGAGAATGTAGTTTTCTACCGATTCAGGCACGAGGTCTTGGAGAGAGCGGCGATCGCGACAATATTGCCGAACCAGGCTAGACGAAATTTCGACTAAAGGCATCTGTAAAATTTGCCAATCGATTTTGATTGACTGTGCTGCCAGTTGTTGCACAACCTGATGACCGATGACCTCTGCGGGCTGTCCCGCCCGAGGCGCAACCAGCCAACTGCAGTTGGCTGCCAATTCTTGGCGACGATACCACCGGGGCAGGGAGGCAAAGGCATCTAAACCGACGATCCAATACCACTGGCTGTTTGGATAGCAAGTTTGCAGGTCAAGCAAGGTATTGATGGCGTAAGAAGTCCCAGTACGGTTCTGGTCAACGGTAGATAGGCAAAAGACAGGATAGGAGGCGATCGCCCGCTTGACCATCTCAACTCGGTGCTGAAAGTCTGCTAGCTCAATCGATTGCTTGTGAGGAGGGCATTGAGCAGGCACCCAAATGACTTGATCCAGATTTACCTGTTTGCGAGCCATCTCTGCCATTAGTAAATGCCCTTGATGAATCGGATTAAAACTGCCACCCAGAATGGCTAACTTTGGCATGGCAAAAGAATGGCGATCGCCCTGAGAAACTTCCGGATTAGCAACAGCTCCAACGAGTAGGATTAAACATTAGTTTTCGAGCAAAATCTCTTGAAAAGGACGCGATCGCACTCAAAACAGCTTTTAATTAAGACGCTTATTCAGAAAGCAGAAATGCGAATCGTGAAGCCATTGCTCCTGCGAATTGTTTAAAGCTTGAGTAAGCACTAGCCAAAAATTAAAAAGTTAACTGAGAGCAGACAGCCTAATCCTTCAGGAGGTTATATCGCGAAAAAGCAATTCTTGCTATGATATCGCGTGTTATTGGTGTGGTGTGGTGTTTGAGGAGCTAGAATGCTGAATTCTGTCGATTTCAGCGGGAGACCATTCCATTTCATCGGCATCGGTGGGATTGGAATGTCGGCTCTCGCCTATATTTTAGCTAAGCGTGGACTCCCAGTTTCAGGGTCAGATATTTGTCTCAACCACATTACGCAGCGTTTGCAGGAGCAAAACGTCCATATTTTTTGGAGTCAAGACGCTGCGAATTTGAGATTTTTTCAACCCAGCCAAAGGTTGATCTCGTCAGAATCATTACCCCAGGAAGCTGGCAGAAATGGTAACGGTAACGGAAACGGCGCGAATGGCACCTTAAAGCAACAAGAGTTGAATTCGTTGGATTCAACTGACTTACAAGCTGTCCTTCCTCAAGTAATCTGTTCAACAGCGATTGATCCTAAAAATAATTCTGAATATCGAGCAGCGCTGGAATCAGGCTGTCCAATTTTTCACCGCTCTGACTTGTTAGCAGCGTTAATGCGTGATTATCAAAGCATTGCCGTTGCTGGGACTCACGGCAAGACAACCACCAGCAGCATGATTAGCTATTTGCTGCTGCAAGCAGGCTTAGATCCGACCATTATTGTGGGTGGTGAAGTAGCTGCTTGGGAAGGAAACGCTCGGTTGGGGAAAGGTCCTTACTTAGTTGCAGAATCCGATGAATCAGATGGTTCTTTGGTAAAGTTTTCTGCCTACATTGGCGTAATTACGAATATTGAGCTTGACCATCCTGATCACTACAACAGTTTGGATGAGGTAATTGAAACGTTCCAAACGTTTGCTCAAAACTGTCAAATCCTAGTAGGAAGTCTAGATTGTGAGACTGTACGGCATCAGTTAAAACCTGCCGTCAGCTATAGTCTACAACCCGAACTTGAGGCAGATTATACAGCGACTGATATTGTTTACCATCCGAGTATTACAGAGGCAAAGGTTTGGGAGCGCGGCGAACTGTTAGGCACGTTGAGTTTGAAGTTGTTAGGTCAGCACAATCTTAGTAATGCCTTAGCTGCTGTAGCCATTGGGCGTTTGCTAGGATTAAAGTTTGAGGTAATTACCTCCATCCTGGCAACTTTTACGGGTGCACGTCGACGCTTTGAGCTACGGGGTGAGTTCAATAATATTTTGCTGGTTGATGACTATGCTCACCACCCCAGCGAAATCCAAGCGACGCTAATGGCTGCTCGGCTCCAGGCAGCAGCCTCTAACCCTCTACCGCGACGGGTTGTAGCCGTATTTCAACCCCATCGCTATAGCCGCACATTAACCTTCTTGCCAGAGTTTGCCCGTTCTTTTGGGAACGCTGACTTGGTCATCACTACGGAAATTTATAGCGCGGGTGAACCAAAGTTGGAGCAGGTTAGCGGACAGCAGTTGGCAGAGGCGATCGCCATGCACCATCCTAAGGTGGTCTATCAGCCAACCCTGCCAGATGTCTACGCTTATTTGGTTGAGACGCTGGCTCCTGGCGACCTTGTTCTATTTCTGGGAGCAGGGAACCTAAATCAGGTAATTCCTCAGCTCAATGCATACTATCAGCAGGTTGACCCTAAGGTTCAGCCTCAGTGTCATTAAGCGAATCCCGGGTTGACCTGTCGTTTCCTCAACGATTGCAGTTCATCCCAACCTTGCTTCATCTTTCAAAACTTGGAGCGCCCCTTTAGCCTCAAGCTTCTTCAAAACCCAAAAAGCTATGACTCTCTCCTGTGACTCCCCCAGCGCCCGTGAACCCGCTTCAGGGATCGCAAGTGCTAAATCCGATTACCCTGCCAGCGAAGAAACATTCAACAAAGAGTTTAAAACTGTTTCGACTGCCGCGGCTAGTCCAACCTCGCTTGCTAAATCGCGTTCTACAACAGCGCTTCACTTACCTGGAACAAGTTGTTTGATCAAGCCTCAAGTGCCATTGTCTAGTTTGACCTCCTTTCGGGTGGGTGGCCCAGCAGAACTCTACATTGCGCCCCAAACCTTGGAAGACTTGCAAATTAGCTTTGCTTGGGCAGAAGCAGAAGGTCTACCCGTCACTCTATTAGGAGCAGGGACCAATTTACTCGTGAGCGATCGCGGTTTACCAGGCTTAGTCATCTGCACTCGCCACCTGCGCCATACAGAATTTGACTCCAACACGGGACAAGTCACTGCCGGAGCAGGTGAGCCAATCGCCCGTCTTGCCTGGAAAGCTGCTGAGCGAGGCTGGCAAGGTCTGGAGTGGGCAGTTGGCATTCCGGGCACCGTAGGCGGAGCTGTCGTGATGAACGCGGGCGCTCATGCCGCCTGTACTGCTGACATTTTGGTGGATACGCAGGTTCTATCGCGAGATGGTCGCGTTAACATTCTTACCCCCCCAGATCTCAACTATCGTTATCGCACCTCCTCGCTGCAGGGAGACACACGTCTGGTTACGCGGACAACCTTTCAACTTCAGCCCGGAGCGGACCCCAAACAGGTGCTTGCAGACACCACCGCTCACATGAAGCAACGACATACAACCCAGCCCTATCACCTCCCTAACTGCGGCAGTGTTTTCCGTAACCCTGGGCCATACACTGCTGGTTGGCTGATCGAGCAAACCGGGCTCAAAGGACATCAAATTGGAGGTGCCCAAGTCGCTCAACGTCATGCCAATTTCATTCTTAACTGTGGTGGTGCAACGGCAAACGACGTTTTCCGGTTGATTCGCTATGTTCAGCAGCAGGTCGCGGATCAGTGGTCACTCTGGTTAGAGCCAGAGGTGAAGATGTTAGGTGAGTTTTAGGGCTGCAGTGGCTTAAAAATTAAATCGGAATGCTTGATCTATAAACACCAATGTTAAGGTTAGGTGTTAGGGTTACACTGAGTTCATCAACAGCAAGATTTAGAAAGTTATGTCTAAAGGTCAAGGATTTGGCTTCGGTTTAGGCAAGATGAAAGAGCTAACCGAAGCGTTTAAGAAGGCTCAGCAGGTTCAAGAAGGCGCAAGAAAGCTGCAAGAAGAACTTGAAGAGATGGAAATTGAAGGCACCTCTGGCAATGGGCTGGTTAAAGTTGTGCTGAGCGGAAACCAAGAGCCTCGTCGGGTCGAAATCTCACCCCAAGCTCTAGAAGAAGGTGCAGATTTGCTCTCTGACCTCGTAGCAGCGGCTATGAAAGATGCTTACGACAAATCTACGGCAACCATGCGCGAACGTATGGAAGAACTAACGGGTGGCTTGAACTTGCCCGGAATGTAATTGATTGCTTTGTCTCAAAAAATATTTTGCATAGGAAGGGGTGCGGACTTGATTCACACCCCTTCCTATGCAAAATTTGTTTAATGTTGAATTAGGAATCTACGCTTTTAGAGTAAACCTGCTGACTCGTATAGCCGTCGTACGATCGCCACAATCTTCTCCCCATATTGAGCATCCGCTGACCAGCGCCCGCTGAGTTGATTGACGAGGGGCGCAATGCCGCGCCTAACAAAACGAAACCTTGGGTCAACTAGTTCTTGCACGAGTGGTTCTGTGCTGGCATAGGCTTTGAGGTGCTGAATGTGGGCCCTAACTCCAATTCTGGCGCTAGGAAAGGAGGCTGTTTCCTCTTCCACGATTGCACTGCCTAAGCCACCAAAGTTGTTTTGAGACGGTTTTAGAGCGCCACCAAACTGTAAAAACCCTGTTTCAATACACATCTGTGAGAAGGCTACATCGTAGTTAACGCCTTCAATACTGGCTTCTTCACGATAAAGCTTGGGTAAGTCGGGAAACTGGGTTAAAGCATTCTCGTTGTTGGTCTTAAGAAACATCATGAGTTGCACTTCAGACGTGGAACCACGTCCCATGATGCGATCGACGAGTCCTGGGCAAACCGATGCTGACGACCGCAGGATGACCGTGCGAGAGGCACTATCCCAACTTACAGAGATATTAAATTCGCGGAGATCAATTGCCTTGATGTATACGACATTACGGTAACTGATACGGTTAATACCTGGTGAGTTTGACAGGTCTATATTCAACCGATCGACCAGATCAATGGGGATGTAGGCATTGCCGCTGACGATAACTCCTTGCTCATCATAGATGCCTCCATTGATGTTGATGTCGGTAGAGGTGTAGGTTGGGGAGGGAGACGGGGACGGAGAGGTACCTGCCACTGCACGACTCCAGGCAGCAAGACCGTCTGCAATGCCGATGGCGAAGTCACGACGGCGGTTTTGCAACAGCAGGCGATCGTCTGGGTTGGTGAGAAAGCCGACTTCTAGCAGCAGCGAAGGAGGAACAAGCTGGCGACAGAAGGGTAGATTGCCTAATCCTGTGGCGGTGTCGGGTCTGGCTCCTCGACTAGGCAATTGAGGGACACGCCGCAATAGCGCTAACAGCAGCAGTTCGGCATGGGCTTTGCGCTGGTCGTTGTTGGCGATGTGATAGGCACTGGCTCCACGCAAAGAGGGATTTGGAGAACCGTCCATGCCAATTTCTAAGGCGACATCGTCTCTTCGCCCTCGCGCATTGATCCAGGCGATTGTTTCTGTGGCACTGAGGTTGTCAGGAACGGTCAACACTTCAAAATTGCGCGATCGCAACTCAGTGGCAATCAGGTCGCGAGTCAAGATCATTTCTCTGGCTTCTGTGGTGCCACCTGCAACGGTGCCGGGGTCGGTCGAGCCATTTTCTAGCCCACCGTGAGCGGCTGAAATGAAAATTCGTCCCATGTGCTAAGTAGTGTCCTTTGACTGTGCCTATTTAAGCGCTTAATGGCTCAAGATACCAGTTAAAACTGGGGATTGGGGATTAGGAGCTGGGGATTGAGGGTTGGGTGAGGAGTTTGATTTTACTCTTTACCCTTTGGCTTTTAGGTCTGACAATGTAGGGAATCATTTTTACTCTGGTGCTAATGGACGTTCCCCGTTTACATCCCGACACGGTTGAGCAGGTCAAGCAACGAGTTGACATTGTTGATGTTGTCTCAGAGCATGTAGTGCTACGAAAGCGGGGGAAGGACTTTACGGGACTATGTCCGTTTCATGATGATAAGTCACCCAGCTTTAGCGTCAGCCCTGGCAAACAGTTTTATTACTGTTTTAGCTGTGGGGCGGGGGGAAATGCGATCAAGTTTTTGATGGAGTTGGGGAAGCGCTCGTTTAGTGATGTGGTGCTGGATTTGGCACGTCGCTATCAGGTATCAGTGCAAACGCTGGAGCCTGCTCAACGACAGGAGCTACAGCGGCAGCTTTCACTGCGAGAGCAGCTTTACGAGATTTTGGCACTGACAGCCCGATTTTATGAACATGCGCTGCATCAGGCTCAGGGTGAAGCAGCCTTAATCTATTTGCGGGAGGCACGACGGCTGAGCGAGGAAACAATTCAACAGTTTCAGCTTGGCTATGCTCCGGCAGGGTGGCAGACACTATACGGCTATTTGGTGGAGCAGAAGCACTATCCGGTGGAGTTGGTGGAACAGGCGGGGCTGATTGTCCCCCGGCAGGGTGGGGGCGGATATTATGATCGGTTTCGCGATCGCCTGATGATTCCGATTCACGATCTTCAGGGACGGGTGATTGGGTTTGGCGGCAGGACGCTGAGCGATGAGCAGCCCAAATACTTGAATTCTCCTGAAACGGAGCTATTTGACAAGGGTAAAACGCTATTTGGGCTGGATAAGGCACGAGGGGCGATCGCCAAGCAGGATTGTGCTGTGGTGGTGGAGGGCTATTTCGATGTGATTGCCCTCCACGCAGCAGGGATCAACAATGTGGTGGCCTCTCTGGGAACAGCTCTAAGTTTGGTGCAGGTGCGGCTACTGTTGCGCTACACCGAGTCAAAGCAGGTGGTGCTGAACTTTGATGCAGATGCAGCGGGGGCGAAAGCGGCTGAGCGGGCGATCGGGGAAGTTGCAGACCTAGCCTATAAAGGGGAAGTGCAACTGCGAGTGTTGAACACTCCTCAGGGTAAAGACCCGGATGAATTTCTTCAGAGTCACTCTGCCGATGACTATCGAGCACTGTTGGCAGAGGCGCCCCTATGGCTAGATTGGCAGATTCAGCAGCTCTTGGCGGATGCTGATTTAAGTAAGGCAGATCAGTTTCAGCAAAGCACTCAGGCGATCGTAAAGCTGCTAGGAAATTTGCCGAATGCCACCCTGCGAACCCATTACATTCATCGCTGCGCAGAACTACTGAGTCGAGGAGAAGCGCGGCTCACTTTGCGGCTAGAGGAAGATTTGCGAACACAGGTGCGGGGGCAGCGGTGGCATGGGCGATCGCAAAAGTGGCAAACTCCAGGCGATCGCACCCTCCTAGAAGAATCAGAAGCGCAGTTATTGCGGCTGTACCTGAATCTGCCCGACTACCGGACTCTAATCATTGATGCCCTGGAAGAACGCGATATTGATTTCAGCATTTCTCATCATCGGTTTCTGTGGCAGCAAATTTTGGAGTTGCAGTCTGACATTACAAAAGATGATTTGATTAGACAATTGCGCGATCGCCTCACCGAATTTCCCGATCGCTTAGCTCAGGTCAACCCGCTGTTTCATTTGGATGAAAAAACTCAGCGAGACATTGTACGTGCGCCTTTAGTCGTTCGAGCCGCAACCGCCTGCATGGAGCGGGTTATGTGTGAAAAGCGCTGCCGCCATTTTCTCAGCCTATGGGAAAAAACTGACTGTGCCGTTGCAAGTGAACTCAGCCAGTATTACCAGCAGCAAATCTACGCCGAAAAGCAGCGCATCGAAGAACTTGACCAGCAAGAACGCCAAACCACCTTTGCAGATCTAGCCCAGGTGCCCTGGGTCGGAGAGTTCTACCAATCCCTGGAATCTGCCACAAATTAAATTTTGTACTACAAGCAAACAAACCCTTTGCTACCTACCGATGCGAAGCGCGTTATGCCCCGCTATCCCAATCTAATCGGAGGGGGTTTGGGGGAAGCGGGCGTCCCCCAATGGGGGTTTGGGGGAAACCCCAAGGCTCGGATTCCCCCAAATTCCTTTGTTATAACCAAGTCTTTCAATGCACGAGGTCTTCGGTTTTTAGCCAAGACCTTCTTGGGGGCAAAGCCCCCAAACCCCCACTGGGGGACGAAGCACGTCCCCCAGACCCCCTCTGCAAGGAATTGGGAATGAGTGGCATAACACGCTTCGCATCGGTGGGTAGCAAGGGGTTGTTGCACTCCTTGCCTGTGCCTCAGCCCCTAGCCCCTGTCCCCTAGAAACAATCCAGTGTCTCGCGGGTATTTCGCCCGGTTACAGGGTTAGTGCCTGTGGCCGTTTCACAGAGTTTATCTTGGGTGTCTTGACGCAAAAGTACGTCGGTAAAGTCGGCTCCATCCAGGGTTGCGCCCTCAAATTTGGCGTTGAAGGCAAATGCACCTTCTAAGATGGCGTTTGTTAGATTTGCGCCGACTAGACGGGCGGAGTCGAGGGTGGCAAAGCTCAGGTTGGCTCCTTTCAGATTCACGTCTTCTAGATTTGCACCAAAGAAGCTCACGCCGCGCAGGTCGGCGTGGCTCAGGTTGCTGCTGCGGAGGTTGGCTTTGGTGAAGCTGGAGTCCGTTAGCACTCGCCCGGAAAAGTCAACGTTGATGAGGCTTTCTTTGTTGTAGTTGTCTGCTAGGGCTTGAGGAATAAATATAAGGTTTAGGGTGGCGATCGCCCCCACCAGTACCCACCACCCTACTAAACTGGGAAACCATCGCGCTGCAAATCGGCAGCATCGCGTCCAGGAGAAATCACAAAGCCTGATCATGCGAATTGAAGGTAACGTGAATAACAATTCAAGTCGATTTATTTCAACCCAATCCTACCCGAATGTGTCGTGCCATTTGCAGATCAGGGTTGTAGAAGTGGGCAAACTTCAGTCACCGTTACATTCTTTGAATTGCCTTGTGAATTCTTCACTCAATCCTGCTTCCCAACCTGCCAAACCCGGCAAAGTTACACAAACCATTGGTTTTTTGGCAGAGGACTTGGTAGCGCAATGGCTGATTGGTCAAGGCTGGGAAATTTTGCAGCGTCGCTGGCACTGCCGCTGGGGTGAGTTAGATCTAGTGGCGAAAGGGGCGATCGCCCCAATTCTTAAAACCATATCTAAGAACGCTCCTCTCCAATCTCAGCCAGTGCTTGCCTTCGTTGAAGTTAAGGCTCGCGGTCGGGGAAATTGGGATGCGAATGGGCTGTTAGCAATTACGCCCAAAAAGCAGGCAAAACTATGGCAGGCTGCTCAGCTATTTCTGGCGGAACAACCTGAGTTGGCAGAGTTGCCCTGTAGATTTGATGTGGCACTAGTGAGCTACGGGCGATCGCCCATTCCCATTTTCAAGCAAGCTAACTCGACTGCTGCTGAAGATTCAACTATTACAATTCCACAGCAGACCAGTCCAATCATCTCCAGACCTGTCAAATTGGGACAACCCCTGGTTGTATCAGGCTATCGACTTATCCTCCAGCAGTACATTCAATCTGCCTTTGATTGAAGCCCATTACCAACAACCCCTACCGCTCTAACCATGCCCGCATTTTGCCCGGATTCAGCAAACCGTAAGGATCGACCATTTCCTTAAACTTAAGCTGCACCGGATCAATGGTTTTCCTGCCACCATCTTCCAAAACGTAGGTATGCGGATTGGCAATAAACGCACCCTGCTCCTCGTGATATTGAATAATTTCTTGAAGCCGTTCAGCAGTGGAATAGCGAATAATTTGCAGTGCCGCCGGAAGCACGGAGCCATTCACCCGGATAAATTCTAGATGCATCATTGCTTCGTCGCCAAAGTGGTGATACATCTGCTCTACCAGTTTGAGCTGCTTATCTGGCGGAAACAGCGTTTGCAAATAGGTGAGAGACGGGTCAACGCTACGAGCGTGGAGGGTGGTGTGATTCCAGGAATATTCCACCAGCGTCACCCCTTTGCTGGCATCCTTTGCGGCTTTCTCATAACAGAATGCACCACCATACTCCCGCACTAGTCCAGTCAGGGGTTCCCGGCAGGATTCTGAGACGACTAGCAGGGCACAGTGGCTATTTTCAGGAATATGGCTCCGCAGCGCAGCAAAGTAGTTAGGAATTGGGGCAGCACAAATGCAGATTAATTTTTTAATGATGCCGTCTGAGTCGCCTAGCGCCTGACCGAATCGGGCCGCGCTCATAAAATCGGAGAAGCTGACGATGTATTCTGCCCAGGGATAAGCCGGACCAAGGGGAATTTCTAGCTCGGTAATAATGCCGTTGGTACCATAGGCATGGTTCACTTTCTGTACATCGTCGCCGCGTAGCTCGATCACACGAGGCTGGTCTTCCATTGTTACGACCCGAACGGCGTGCAGGTTGCCGCGATCGCGCAGTTGCCCATAGGTAATCGAGCCGATGCCACCACTACCACCCCCAATAAAGCCCCCAATTGTCGCAGTCCGATAAGTGGAAGGGGTCATACGAATTTCCCAGCCGGTTTCCCGTGCCTGTTTGTCAAGTGCGGCTAGTTTTACGCCAGGTTCAACGCAGGCGAGTCCAGGTTTTAGCCAGCGAACAGCCTGCATTCGGCTCAGATCAAGAATTACGCCGCCTTCTAAGGGGACGCACTGCCCATAGTTTCCGGTGCCTGCTCCACGAACCGTCAACGGTAGTTTGAATTTCACGCAAATCTCCGCCACGCGCAGCACTTCGGCTTCGTTAACAGGGCGAACCACTAGGTCGGCAACTTTACCCGTCAACTGTGCCTGCAACACTGGGCTAAAGCTGTAGTAGTCTTGCGAGAGTTTGGCTACTTGAGTCGGTTCTCGAATTATTTCAATGCCGCTGAGGGCACTGGTTAATGCATCCCAATCAAGCGATCGCCCTGTTGCAGCCGTTGCAGTCATCTCGCTAGCCTCCTGTATACAAAGTCAAGTTAAATTAAGTGTCCCGTCATTTCACCAGCAAGTCATCCAGTTCGGCGTAGTCAGGAAGAGCGGTATCGATCGCCTTTCCCTGTCGTAACACGACTCGATCATGCTGCGATCGCGACAGCAATTCACTAAAGTAACGCCCTCTAAAGAGAATCAAATCGGCGGGCAACCCAGTTCCGATCCGCCCAATGGTTGGAAAACCCATTAGGTCTGCGGGTGTGGTCGTTACCGCTGTACACCAGTCTCCATAGGCTGCATTAAAATGAGCAATCTTTGCAGACTGGGTAAACACCTCCAGCACATCGTGATCCCCAAAAGCGTGAAATGGGTCGCGGCAGTTATCACTGGCAACCGCTGTGGGTACGCCAGAGTGCTTTAGCTCATGCAGTAGCGTTACCCCTCGCCAGCGTGGAGTACGACTGGGAAACTTGGAGTTAAATGCAAGCTGCTGCTCTAGCGGGGCATACAGGAAATGCTGAGAAGTTTGCTGGTTGCGGTCTTGCAGGTAAAGGTTACACATCGGCAAGCTAACGATTCCGATTCGCGCCTGCTTGACTAGATCAATCGTTTTCTGAACTTCCTCGGCAGGTTGCACCGAGAGGCTACAACAGTGACCACAAACTACCTGCCCGGTGAATTCGTGGCGCAGGGTTGCCGCTGCAATGTGGCGCAGGGTAATGTCGGCGGGGTTGCCGCTTTCATCGGTGTGAAAGTCGAGGTTGAGCTGGCGATCGCCTGCCAACTCAAAAACCCGATCGATCTGCCGCTCTAAATCTTCGTTCATCAGCGGCAAACCGCCCAAACAGCCTCCCGCTTCAGCGATCTGGTTAGCCAATACTTCTCCCTCTGCGCCCATGAAATAGTCCAACGGCACCAGGGAAACAGCCTGAAGTTCTAGCCGACCTTGCCATTCCGCTTTTAGTGCTTTGAAGACCTCCAGACTGATTTTCGCCTGTCCATTAGCAGAGTCGATGTGAGTCCGCAGGGCACGAGTGCCGTGAGCATAGCTGCACTTTAGCCCAAACTCCATACGGCGATAGACATCCTCGGCATCCCAGTGTTTCTCGCGATCGCTACTTACTAGAGCTAAGGCGCTATCAAACGTGCCTGCCAGGTTGGGCGATCGCCCCCAGGTATGGCCTTTATCCAAATGCGTGTGCAAATCCACAAAGCAGGGCCAGACCATTCCTCGCTGCAAATCAACTGAGGGAATTTCATCTGGAACGGTTGCAGATTGTTGTAACGAATGAATTACTCCGTCCCGAATCTCAATATCTAGCAGCAGCAGCGGCTCAATTGGATTCAGTAATTCCGATTCGCCAAGCGTTTCCCCATCGGCTAGCTGAATCAGGGTAGATGGAACATGGGCATTCTTCAGCCAGTAATGGGACGCTCCAGGGATCTTCATCGCAGGTAGATGCTCAATTTTCTCGTCGAACAGCGCTTTCGTGCCACTTGCCAAGCAAAAAGTCAGAAAGCAGCGTCAGCAGCACAAAGATGAGCACGCCCAACCCAGTAGTCATCAGTAGGGCAGCAAACATCCGGGGAATCTGTAGATTGTAGCTGGAAATCAGGATTTGGTAGGCGATCCCCGATTTGGTACCGCCCGTTCCGGCAACGAATTCTGCCACCACTGCGCCGATCAAAGCCAGCCCGCCGCTGATTCGCAATCCACCCAAAAAGTAGGGCATAGCGCTGGGCAAGCGCAGATGCAGCAACGTCTGCCAGCGGGAAGCTTTGTAAAGCTGGAACAGGTTGATCAAGTTGTGGTCAGCGCTATTCAACCCCAGGGTCGTATTGGCGATGATGGGGAACAGCGCCACAATCCAAGCGCAGATTACCAGTGCCACAAAGGTGCTGTTGTCTCCCGGTACAACCTGCCTGACCCAAATAATGATCAGTGGGGCGATCGCCACCACCGGGGTCGTTTGTAAGATCACCGCGTAGGGAAAAAAGCTGCGCTCAATCCACTTGCTCTGGGTAAACAGAACCGACACCAACAGTCCAGAAATCACCGCTACAACGAAAGCAGCCAGGGTAATTTGAAACGTGATCACCAACGACGGAAACAGCGTTCCCCATTCGCTAATTAGCGTTTGCAGCACCAACAGCGGACCTGGGAGCAGGTAAGGCTGAACGCCACTCATTCGGACCGCAATTTCCCAGAATGCCAGCACCAAAAAGCCCACCCCTACCGGAGCCAGCAAATCGGGCGAAAGCAATTGCCGCATCCCTGACAACCCCGCAGTTCCCAGTTTGCCAATCGGTTTAGCCGCAAGGGCAGGGATCGATCCATTGGGGCGATCGCTCCCTGCCGTGAAGTTGATGCGGCCCATCAACAAATTTTGCAGTTCCAGAATTAGGGCAGTCAGTTGGCGCAGCAGCATGGAGGAAGGAGAAAGGGGGACGGAAGAAGGATGAAGGATAGTTAGCAGGTAAGGGGTTAAGACAGTCTTCCTGCTTGCGGTCTACTACCTACCACTAGACATATTCTGCAGCTCGTCGGTCAGGGTTGGCGATCGCCACATCTTGCCCACTCGCAGCCTGGGAAAGGGCAGAAGAAATCTGGCGGCAGTATTCACCGTAGAGGGGGGAGAGGCGAAACTCTTCGGTGCGGGGATAGGGAGCGGCGATCGGCACATCTGCCACAACTCGCCCTGGACGTGCTGCCATCACGATTACCCGATTCGACAGGTAAACTGCCTCATAAATGTTGTGGGTGACAAATATCACCGTCCATTGCTTTTGGCTCCACAGAGCGAGCAAGTCACTGTTGAGCCTGCTGCGAGTCATCTCATCCAGCGCCCCAAACGGCTCATCCATCAGCAATACTTCTGGCTTTGTCACCAGGGCACGGGCGATCGATACCCGCATCTTCATCCCACCTGACAGTTCACGCGGGTAACACTTCTCAAAGCCAGTTAGGTCAACCAGTTCCAGCGCTTCAGCTACAGCCGTCCTAGATGCAGAATAGGAAACCCCCGCCAGTTTCAAGGGCAATCGCACATTGTCTTGCACCGTTGCCCAGGGCATTAGAGCAGCTTCCTGAAACACAAACGCAAGCTGGCGCTGGGAATGACCACTACTCCATTCGATCTGTCCCGAACTCATCTTGCCTAAACCTGCAATCATTCGCAGTACAGTACTTTTACCGCAGCCAGACGGTCCAACCAGGCTGATAAACTGTCCTTCCTCAATCGCCAAATTGAGGTGCTGTAGCGCCACCGTGCCATTGGAATAGACCTTGGTGATGTCGCTGAGCGTAATGGCAGGATGAGTCATTAGCGTTTATGCAAATAAAGTGCAGTGTGCGTGTACCAACCCAAATAGCCTTAAGCCTGATAAGCTTCTGCGCCTTTGTTGACAAAGTCCAGTGTGTAAGCCTGCTTGTAATCCGTATTAGGGTCAAACACGCCTGCCTCTGCCATCGTGTCAAAGAAAGACTTCCAGCGCCCATCGGTCATTGCGCCAATGCCTTGCGTTTCTGCCTCACCAGAAATGGCAATGCCGTATTCCTGCATTTTTTCGATGCCGTAGGCAATTTGTTCGTCGGTCATTTCAGGGTTAGCTTGCTTGATTAGCTCATTTCCCGGAGCCGGATCTTCAAAGTAGCTATACCAGCCCTTGATCGACGCATCAACAAATCGCTGCACTAGATCTGGGTCAGATTCAACCAATTCTCGCCGCGTTTCGATCGTGGTGGAATAAGGATCGTAGCCGTAATCTGCTAGTAGGAATACGACTGGCTCAAAGCCGCCCTCCTTTGAGATCGCCAGCGGTTCAGAACTGAGGTAACCCTGCTGAGCCGCTTGCTTGTCTGCTAAGAATGGACCGGGGTTGAAGTTATAGGGACGCTTTTGGTCTTCGGTGAAGCCGTAGCGTGCAACCAGGAACGGCCAGTAGGTGGTGTTTGCTGCTGCCGAAACAAAGACAGGTCTGCCCTTTAAATCTTCTAGCGATTCGGCTCCCGTGTCGGGGTGAGCAATCAGGATTTGCGGGTCTTTTTGGAACATCGCCGCTACCGTGACCTTGGGGATGTCTTCCTCGATCGCCTTGATCGCATCTGCCGTATAGCCCATGAAGAAATCGACTGCACCGCCCATCAATAGCTGCGTGCCGTTGACTTGGGGACCGCCCATTTGAATGGTCACATCCAGACCATGCTCCTCATAAATGCCCGCAGCAACCGCCTGATAGAAGCCGCCGTGCTCTGCCTGAGCATACCAGTTGGTGCCGTAGGTGACGGACGTCAATTCACCGCTAGGAGAAGGGCTAGCAGCGGCGGAAGATTCTGCTGCTTCCTCCTCTTCAGCGGCGGGCTGATTGCCAGTACAGGAAGCAACCACGCCTGCCCCCACTGCCATTGCTCCATATTGAATAAATTTACGCCGGTTGATCCCCTGGTTGATCCCATAAATTCCAGGCTTTGGATAGCGCAGTCGGCTCATGCAAGTCTCCTTTGAGTTGGAAATGAGATCCCTCGCTCTGAAGCTACTAAAACAAACAGACCAGAGGGAAACTGTATTTTTAGATACGGGTCTTTCAGATACGGGCGATCGCCCCAAACGCTTCTCAGACCGAACGGATTGCGGGCTGCTGTTCCACCCAACGAATCACCTGTTCACCCAGTCGCACATTGTTGAGCCGATCCACTTCGCGGATTCCGGTTGGGCTGGTGACATTTACTTCAGTTAGGTAGCCCCCAATCACATCAATTCCTACAAAGATTAAGCCATCTCGCCGCAACGTAGGGGCTAAGAGACTACAAATTTGGCGATCGCGCTCAGTAACCTCTGCCGCAGCCACCCGTCCGCCCACTGCCATGTTGCCGCGAAACTCACTGCCCGTCGGAATCCGATTCACGGCACCAATGGGCTCACCGTTTAGCAGAATCACCCGTTTGTCACCGTCTTTGGCTTCTGGCAAAAACGTTTGCACCATGATCGGGTACTGGTTTTGGGTGCTGATTTCGACCAGAGAATTGAAGTTGCGATCGCCTGGTTCGATCAGCAAAATTCCCTCGCCGCCTTTACCACCCAGCGGTTTAATTACCGCCGCACCCTGTTGCTCAATAAACTGCCGGATCACCCGCTTATCTTGACTCACGATCGTCTTAGGGATCACATCAGCAAACTGAAGCGCATACATTTTTTCATTCGCCAGGCGCAGTCCAGCAGGCGAATTAACCACCAGCGTTTTTGCCGGATTCACATAGTCCAGAATGTAGGTGGCGTAGAGGTAGGGCACATTCACGGGCGGGTCAGTTCGCATGAACACGGCGTCCATTTCCTCCAGGCAGAGGAGGGTGCGATCGCCAAGCTGATACCAGTTTGACTCCACTACCCAGCGTCCATCGACTAACTGCGCTGGAGTGATCTGCACTTGCTGTAGCTCAGCCCAAGCCTTGCCACCCGTCACACTGAGCAATCTTGCCTCCGTCACCCAAACCTCATGACCCAGCGTTTGTGCTGCCTCCATGAGCGCCACGCTGGTGTCGTGACCAGGATCAAGCTTTTGAATCGGGTCAATAATAAACGCAAATTTCACGCAGCCACTCTCCAGCGATGCACTTGGGCAACTCTACATTAAACCGCAAAGCAGCTATGTCCAAAGCAGCTATGTCCAAGTTCTTATGCGGCTAGCAGATCATCCAGCTTGCCGCGAGAGTTGAGTGCATACAGGTCATCGCAGCCGCCAATGTGCTGATCGTTGATAAAAATTTGGGGCAAAGAACGTCTACCGTGAGCCCGTTCAGCCATTACTGCTCGCGCCCGTTCATCACCATCAATGGGATATTCGGTAAACTCAATTCCCTTCTTATTCAGCAGTGCTTTAGCTCGAATGCAGAAAGGACAAGAAGCCCAAGTGTAAATTTCAACGTTGGCAGTCATAATTCACATCTAAATCACACATACTCCAATCTTAATGGTGTATTAGGAATTGAGGATTAGACATTAAGGCTTGGAGAGTGGAAATTGGGGTTGGGAGGGGAAAATGGAGGTTAATTTTCAAAGATTCCTGGAATTCCATCTATCCTTCACCTGCTTACCCTGCCCGAATTGCCCAAAAATCTTGAACAAAATGGATTGCGGTCACGAGCCAGCTTTTGGTCGATTGCCAAACGATGCGCCCATGGGGATCGATATAGTAATCGACGCTGTCATGGTTTACCAGGGCTAGCCCGCCATCAAAGTTTTCTGCAAAGCCGTCAAACTGGGGGGCGATCGCAAAGTCTCCTGAACGGTTGATATACCCCCACTCAGACTGTTTAGGATCCAAGCTCACCGCTGCTAACCCTTCAGAAAAATCTTTGACACCGGAAAACTGAGGCTGAATCACAAATTCTCCCTGCTGATTCATGTACCCCCATTTGTCGCCGACCTGCACGGCCACCAACCCCTCAGAAAAAGGTCTAAAGTTGCTGAACTGTGGCTCGATGATAAATTTTCCGCTCTGGTCGATATAGCCCCACTTACCATTCACCTGCACTGCCATAAACCCTTCAGAGGCGTAGCTGTACCCCTCATATTGGTCAATCTCAACCTGCGGTGCGGGGACAAAATCTCTTTCGCGCGCTTCTGCTTCTCGCTGCGGATTGCGAACTTCTCTACCAGAACGGCGATCGACAAAGGTGCTGGGTACTTTCCAGGTGGCGTTGCGGCTGCCATCCTCGTAAGAAACCTGTCCGGCGACCTCAGCCACTAGCTGCCCTGATGCGTCAATGTAGGTAAACTGACCGTCTTTTTCAACAAACGCGATGCCGCCAACAAAATGCTCTGCGTAATCGTATTGAGGCTGGATGACAAACTCCCCGGTGCGGTCAATGTAGCCCCATTTGCCATTTGCAGCAGCCAGAGATAACCCTTCAGAAAATCCACAGGCTTCGTCAAACTGAGGCTCAATGACGGTGTACCCGCTGCGATTGATAAAACCGACCTGGTTGTTTTGGCGAACGGGATAGAGCCCACTTTCATCCGCTAGGTTGGTGGTTTCGTAGCAGGTTGGACTGGCGATCGGCGGTAGTGTCCCTCTACATCCAGTAACGATCAGGCTAACAAAAATCAGGCAAAGCAGAGCCGTTTGCTGCATCGCTCATCTCCCGTGTTGCTCTGTTCTGGCAGGTGAATCCTCTAACCCAAGAGTCTAACTCTTTAGAGCGATTTCCTCATCGCCCTATTTGGTCAGATAGGAGGAGGTGCGACTAGGGGTTGGGCATCAAAGGCTAGTAAGGGAGAGCTATTGAGAAAAATTATTCTAAAGAAAAATTTATTTTAGAGTTATCTGGGACCGAAGTTGAAGCGATCGGGAGACGCACAACCGCTGCTTACTCCGGAGGGGCTGCCTGTTGGGACTCGCCAGACCGTTCCAGACTCGTTGCACTGAACCAGAACAACAGCATTGCCCTCGGGCAAAATCAGGTCGCCTGCAAAGAGGTCTGTGTTGACATCAACGAGTTGGTAATCCTGAGCATTAACTCTTTTGCGGGCCACTCGACCGTTGTTAATATCAACGATGCGGGCGATCGCCTCTGAACGCTCGGACGATCGGAAGATTGAGGTGGATTGCTGTGCAGTAGCCAGATCATAAGCAATTCCGTAGCCTAACCCCGCCAGTGCTAAGCCCAAAATAACAAAAGTGAAACTTTCACGCCGCATGACCTGTTTTACCTAGTTTCCAATTTAGCTTGGTGACTGCTACTTGCTTCAAAATGCAAAAATGACCCTCGTGTAGTACGGGATCGATATCCTTCCAATTTAGACTGTGCAACCCCTGATTCGATGCGATCGCTGACAGTTCTTATTGCGACAACACTTCCCGTTGCGGCATTAAAGGCGATCGCTCAAGCACCCAATTAAACTAACTAATTTAAGAATTAGACCCTAAGTATATAAAAGCGTAATTCTCATACTGAATGCATCCTTCATGTTGTGTAGATGCTGCAGCAAACTATCAAGTTCCATTTCTTTGAATCTCTTAAGAACCTCCTTAACCTTGAATTTAAACTGTGAATTAAATAATCCGTAGAGCGAATAGCTTGTCCACTTAAGGGGCGAGATGCCCCTTTCACAAGAAATGTAGTCTATTCAGTTGGGGCATCTTCACTTTGAAAGACCGTCTGAGGCACCATTTCTCCTAATCTTTCTCTCGCCATTCCATACCACTTATCCTCATCTGGGTCAGTTACCTTCGCAGACGAGAGGCAGCGTTCCCATACGGCGATCGCGTCTTGTGGCTGATCCAATTTCTCCAACACCTGTGCCAGCAAGCAGTGTGCGGGTGCCATAGCATTGTTGACTTTAATGGCTTCCTGTAGATATACCTCCGCTTCGTCATAGCGCTCCTGTCCCAACCTGGCCCAACCCAGGTTTTTAAGAATGGAATACCGCAGATATTCTGCTTCAGGTTTGACTTGATCCTTTGCTTGCAGGAGTAAAGGAATCGCCTCGTCATAGTCTTCAGCCAAGATGTATAAACGCGCCAGGTTATTCAATCCTTCTAGATTCAGCGCATTTGGATTAGTTTTGCGGCTACTGCTGACGATGCGATATTCGCGACTGGCATCTTCCAATTCGCCCAAATCCTCTAACGCCAGTGCCAGCTTAAATCGAGCTTCCAGATTGTCTGGGTTGAGGTTAATTGCGCGCTGATAGTTCAACTGAGCTTCGACCAGCCGCCCCGCTTCATAATCCTTTGCGCCATTGAAGGTGTAGGCATTAGCAATTAGCGGAAAAGATAGCCGAAAACCAATTAGAGATGCCAGCAGCAGCGTCACCAGAATCAGCCGCCCTTCTTGCTTAAAGTGGATTGGAACTTTGAGCGTGGTCAAAACGCGATCGATCGTCATATGACCATCTTTGGTTACGACTCCGCCAATTACTAAACCTGTGAGTGCTGTTTGTAAGGCAACCACAACTGAGCCGAGAGTGTCGCGATCGCCACTCAAAAACCGGGTAGAAATGCTGTACAACGCAAACAGACTGAGCAGCGATAGGAAAATCGCCAGCGCATTCCACAGGCGATCGAACCGATCCCACCAGTAAACTGGGACGGGAGCTTCAAAGAACCACCACCAAGCTTCAGCTTTAGGGTGAAAGCTGGTTCGCAGATCTTCTAGGTCAGCTACCCGGGTAATTCTGTCAGACTGCTTTCTTAAACGGCGATCGAGGTACGTGAGGACGGCAGGGCGACGGATGACATCTCTGGTGCGATCGCACAACAATGCATGAACCACATCTCGCGCCGTCAACACATCTAAAACTTGCTCGACCGACGGCAGCGGATCAGCCGTTTCTAATTCAAACAACCTATCTTCATAATTTTCCAGCGAATGCTCTAGTAAAGACATGGGTTAGAGACATGGGTAGCTTGTGGGGTTGCTATGGGGAAGTAGCTGTGACGGATGCAGACACTAGTTTTTGGCTTCTGGGGCTTCCGGTTCTTCCGGCTCCACAGGCGATGAGGTGACGTTATCAACGGTGAGGTCAAGCTGATAGTCGATCGGCTCCGAGGCAGTTGAGACCACTACCACTTCATAGAAGCCTGACTGGGGCAGCTTGCTCGACCAGCGGGTGTCTGTAGAGTCTTCCAGCAAAACGGGCAGGTTAGACGTGGGGCGAGGTAGATACACCGAAAGCTGAGTAGCGTCAGAAGGAGCATCCAGATCCAGGCGCAGAATTTGCCCTTCTGAGAGGTTAGCCGTGTAGACTCGACCTTCTCCTGGCTCTAGACTTTCCTCTAACTGTTCGCTGTAGGAGTCAGCGTCAAACTTTATCTGTTCCAGCATTGAGCCATCTTGCAAGGTTCTCAAGCGGTCAAACACAATTCCTTGCCATACCTGTCCCAGCGGCTGGTCGAGAAAATCTTTGCCTCGCTGCTCAGGAAACAGATGAAAGAATTGAGCATCTGCCAGGTCATAGAGCGATCGACTGCCAACATAAAGCTGATTGGCTTGCTGTTTCCACTGTTCGCGATCGCCTTCGTCATAGCTGCCCAACTGTCCGCGCGCTTCTGGGCTGAGGCTAGTTTCTAGAGTATCCAGCCACTCAGCGGCGATCTCGTCCCAGTGCGATCGCCATTCTTCATCCTCCGGACCATCAGTGAGGGTGCGTCCTCGCTGGTCAGGATAGCGTTCGTAAAACGCCGCATTTGCCAGGTTGACGTAAAACTCGTAGGGAATGCCTAATTCCTCTCGCTGTGTTTGAAGTTCTGCTTTGCGGGCTTGCTCTGCCTCTGAGAAGCGGGGAGACTCATCGGAACCTGGCTCAACAGCTTCTTCTGTAGGTGGGCCGGGTACCTGTTCTGGCAAGATCCAGTTTGTGGTTGCCCACCAGCCCGCTCCGGCGGAACCCGAAATTAGAGCTAGCACTACTAGAAGTTTGCCAAAGCCAAAACCTTGGCGAGAGGGGGTGTGGGGTGTAGGGGCGTAGGGTGTAGGGCTATGAGGTGTGACAGGAGGGGCAATCGCCACAGTTCCCTGAATCTCAGAGTTAGGCGGCGCAGGGGGAATGTAGCTGGGGGGCGGCTGTGTTTGAACGTAGCCAAGATCGACGGGGGTAATTCCCAGGGCTTGCAAGACTTCCGCAGCGGATTGGTAGCGATCGTTGGGGCGGGGCGATCGCATCTGTTCCAATATGGCACTCAGCCCTGGACTAAGGTTTAGCTCCTGACCCCAGTTGCGGCGCGGCAAGCTACCCAAAAACTCTTGCGGCTCTTTGCCCGTCAACAGCACCAACACTGTCGTTGCTAATGCATACAAATCGCTGTGAGGATAAGCCCTACCAAGCTGCATTTGCTCTTCGGGGGCATAACCAACCTTGCCGAGTCGAGTCTCTGGCGCAGACATCGGCTGTGCCTGCATCGTTCCCTGCACATATTGCGAAACTGCCGCTGCCACTTGCTTGACCCCGCCAAAATCAATCAACACAGGTAATTGATCGCTGTAGCGCAAAATCAAGTTGTCGGGCGAAATGTCCCGGTGAATTACCCCAACGCTGTGAATGTACTGCAACACAGGCAAAAGCTGAATCAGAAGCTGCATCACTTCTGACTCAGTAAAGCTCATTCCCTGAAGCTTACGCGCATCTAAAAGCTGCCGATAGGTTTGTCCCTCAACATAGTCCTGAACTAGAAATAGATGCGCCTGTTTCTCAAAATCTGCCCGAAATAATTCTCGAAAGCGTGGAATTTGGGGATGTTGAAGCTTGTACAGTACGCCTGCTTCCCGCTCAAACAATTCCTCTGCTTTCTGTAGAGCGTAGGTTCCGTGAACCTGGGGAGCAAACTCTTTCAGCACACACGGTTCGTTAAACCGATTTAAATCTTCTGCCAGGTAAGTGCGACCAAAGCCACCATGACCTAACTGCCGCTTGATCCGATAGCGCAAACCAATCGTGGTGTCTATCCCTTGAGCGACTGAGCCTGGGTATACCTGGCTGTTGACCGCAAGCTTTTCGCCACACAGTCGGCAAAATCGGCTGCCCGGTGGGTTCTCATGACTTTGACTACAGTAAATTGATGACATGGAACTCAGGTCACACCAAACTTAGCGATAGGACGAGGAAAGGTTTCAGCACCAGGCTTACTTCAAGATTATGCGGGCGATCGCACAAGTGTTGGCTGTTGGTTGCCAATTTTGAAATTGGAAATCTTTAATGCTCTTGACATGGGCACCCACTCACCCTCAAAAGCTGCCCTTTGATCTACGGTCTGGGATTACCTAATTCCAGAAAACTGCCTTCATTTAAGGCGATCGGGCTATTGATCGCGCTGTTGTTTGAATGTGAACGTTGCAATTCGCCAGGGAGAAATGTGAAAAGCTCGTGTCTCTTGGTTTAAAGAAGAACCATCTGACTCCTCTAGCAGAGTCGTGATTTGGGCAGTTTCAGGCTCGAGATATTCAGATAGAAGATCTCCTAGATCCGCCAGCTTTAGCTCTGCCGATCGCCCCTCACATTCATAAACTCTCAAAACCCACCGATCGCCCTGTTCTGATGGCTTAAAGGCAGTAAGAACCAGGTTTTGTGATTCTAGCTGAAGGAATTGTCCGGTTGATGGCAACAATTTGCGGGTGCCTGCTTGCTTAGGTTGGACTACCAGCAACGGTTGATTTAGCTCATAGCCGCGATGCACTGTCTCGGCTGTTTGCCAATCGCCACTGTGAGGATAAAGCGCATAGCAAAATTGGTGAATGCCGCGATCGGCTGCGGCATGGGGCCATTCTGAACTACGCAGCAGTGTCAACCGCAACTGAGATGGCTGGCTGTCATATCCATGTTTGCAGTCGTTGAGCAAACTCACACCGTAGTGAATGCCTTCGTCAGACTGGCTCAGGTCAGCCCACTGTAAGGCTGGAACCTCCCACTTGGCTCGAACCGCATCAGGGAGTGAGGCAGTATCGGCTTGGTCATGGGTTTGGTCATTGGGAGGAAGCGTGGGACGAGCGATCGCCCCATAGGGAATTTCATAAGTCGCGAAGTCAGCTTTCAAATTCAGTGGAAAAGCCGCTTTCACCAGCACCTGACTTTCTTGCCAGTTGACGACAGTGGCGATTTTGAGAACGGGCAATCGCCGCTGCAAAATGTAATCCTGCTGAAATTCCGATTGCCCAAACTCGCGTACCACTCTGAGCCGCTGCTGAATTTCACCCCGCTCTAGCCAGCAAATTTGCTTCAGTGTTGCTGCTGGCAAAGCATGTTTGGTGTAGTCAGGGTCAATATTCCAGGCATCCCAATACTGACCGCTATCCTTGAAAAACTGAAGCTGATTGCCCGCATTGCTCAACACCTGCCGCTGCTGCACTTTGTCAAACACGCTGCTCAGGTTTCCCGTTTCGGGATCGATGCTGACCCGCAAAGTTTTGTTTTCCAGTACCCAAGCCTCTGAAGGGGCAGATGATTCAGCCAAAATTTGAGAAGGGTGCGAAGCAGTCTCCCCTGTGGGGCGCTCGCCCTTCAACCAGTACACCTGATAG
This sequence comes from Oculatella sp. FACHB-28, assembly GCF_014696015.1. Classification (NCBI taxonomy): domain Bacteria; kingdom Bacillati; phylum Cyanobacteriota; class Cyanophyceae; order Oculatellales; family Oculatellaceae; genus Oculatella; species Oculatella sp. FACHB-28. The sequence goes on from NZ_JACJPJ010000036.1 coordinate 45,409, forward strand.
CCCAATCCAGGAATACTTTCCGCGTGAAACAGCAAATGAGCATCATGATCCCGCTGCATCTGGCAGGAAAGTTCACATCCCTCCAGGTTGAAAACTCGCCATTCTAAATTTGCTTCAGAAACGGGAACTGCGACGACTTCCGATCGCGCCCAGTTCAGTGAATTGAAGACCACAATGGGCTGACAATCAGGCTGTAGTGGAGCAGGGAGGTGAATTTGAGTGGCAATCGCCTCCAGTGCCTTCACCAAAAGCTGTTCTCCGGTTTGCTCTGCCTCTATCCAGGCTTGATTGGCATCGTCAAAGACTTCTGCGATTGAAGAACCCGGCAAAATGTCGTGAAACTGGTTGAAAAGCACCTGTTTCCAGGCACTTTCGATTTCCCCTTTAGGATAATTTCCACCTGTAACCAGAGTTGCCACAGAGCTGAACAATTCAGCCTGATACAGGAGCCTTTCACAGCGACGATTCCACCATTTCTGGTCGGCATGAGATGTGTAGCAGCCACGATGGAATTCGAGGTAGAGTTCGGAGTTTAGAGTGGGGAGGGAAGGGGTTGGGGGCTGGTGGGGACTAGGGACTAGGGAAGGGGGGTGGGCATTGCCCATCTGAGGCAGCGATCGCAGGTAGTCCAGGACGGTGCTGAAGGTGAGTTGGGGGAAGAAGGGGGAGTGCTGCCAGCGGTGACCGACTTCTAGCATGTCGCGAGTGGGTCCGCCGCCGTGATCGCCTACACCAGGAAGCCAAAGAGATTGCTGAATGGTAGTCTTGGCTTCCCAAGTGGAAGCGTATTCAGAGATTTTTAGCGGATCGATGCCTTCACCGATGCGGGGAGACATGAAGCTGAGAATTTCGCTGCCGTCGGGCGATCGCCACCAAAACAGTTCATGGGGAAATTCTGTGGTGTCGTTCCAGCGCAGTTTTTGGGTGACGAAGTACTCAATGCCCCCTTGCTTGAGAATTTGCGGAAGCTGCCAGCAAAACCCAAAACTGTCGGGCAACCAGGCGATCGCGCTCAGTTTGCCAAACTTTTCCTGCACATAGCGCTGACCATAAAGTACCTGCCGCACAATCGACTCACCGTTGACCAAATTTAGCTCTGGCTCCACCCAAAGCCCCGCTGCGATTTCCCAGGTACCCGCTTCAACCTGGGCTTGAATTGCTGCAAACAGCTCCGGTCGGTGCTGTTCGATCCAGGCAAACAGTGCAGGTGACGAGTGGCAGAAGGTCAATTCAGGAAAATCTTGCTGAAGCGAGAGAACCGACTTAAAGGTGCGCTCTGCTGCTTCCCAGGTGTCACTTACCGTCCACAGCCACGCCAGATCCAGGTGGGCATGTCCCACAAGCTGAACTTGCCGCTGTTTTAGCCAGTCACCCAACGGCTGAAGTTCTTGTCGCAGGGCTTGCAGCGATTGGTCAAAGCGAAGACGAGCCGCTATAGATTGATCCCGCAGTGCTGCCCAATCGAGTTGAGCAACGGCAGTCGCTAGCGTTTCCAGCTTTTCGGGTGCAAAGGCGGTGAGATATCGCTGCAAAACAGCCAACTCATCTGCCACAAATCCCGGTTCAGGAGTAGGCGAATCAGGAAATGAATTTTCGTAGAGGCAGAGCGACTTGACCAGCGCACCATCGTCATGACCGGGACTGACCAGCCGCAGCGCAACGTGAATTTGCTCTCCCGGTTTGGCAGATGGGCTAAGCAAAATTCGGGTGGAAGCGTCAAAAATATCGCCTTCCTGCACCAGCTCCCCATTCACAAAAATTTGCGCGTCCTCTGCCCACCAGACCACAGCCAGCCGCAAAGCCAGCCCTTCCAGGAAATATCCTTCCAAAGCTGGCGGAATGGTCAGAGTTTGTCCCAGCCACAGCACTTGCTGTCCTTTTGCCCAGGCGACGTGATGCCGTAAGTTGAGGGAAGCGGTCGCCCACTCTTTCCACCGTTCAGGTTGGGTTGCGTCCGCAATCGATAAATCCTCAAGGCAGTAATGCCAGTTTGCCTGAATATCGAGCTGGGTCAGTTGACGCAAATGGGCGATCGCCTGATCAATCTGCTCCAGGACAGTTAAGACAGCATTTTGCGGCATTTGATTTTGGGCAACTGAGGTAACATCGGTCATCTTTCGACTAAGATCAGGGCATTCGTACGGCTTCCCCCGACTGTACAACAGAATCTCTCACTCCCCTCAGCATTGCATTCCCCCTCGACCCATGCCTTCCCCCGGTCGCTATCAGAGCAGCGTATTTAACTTTTTCAATCGGCGATCGCTGCAATTGAGTGAACAGATCAGACGCACTGTTCGTTCAGTTAAAACGACCGCTACCTGGGGTGTGCAAATTTTGCTATATCCAGCTTATGTGGCATTTCAGACGGGACGAGTAACGGCGCAGCAGCTTCGACAGGCGGTGCAAACGACTTCACTTCGGCTCAAGGCAGTCGAGAAGGCGATTGAGAAAGTAAAGCACGTCAACGCGCCTCCCCGGCCCGAACCCACCCTCAGTTCTGATACGCCAATCTATAAAGTGTTGCAGACGGTAGAAGCGTTCGCGCTGCTGCCAACGGTGAAAACGCCGCTGGAGCTAGCCGCCTCATCCGATCTGTCTCAGCTTCAGGATCAGGCTGAACTGACTGTGCAAGCGATTCAGATTGATGGATTAACAGTCCGTCACGATGCAGCTAAATATAGTGCGACTGAACACGGTGCGATTGAACACAGGGCGTTTGGAGAGGCAACCGAAGCAGGAATTGCTGTCAGTCAGAACGGCACTATCAGTGGAAGCAGTGCTGTTAATGGGAATGGGGCTGTTAATGGGAATGGGACTGTCAGTGCAAATGGAACCGCGCGATCGCTTTCCCCCTCCAGCAAAATTATTGGTATTGCATCTTTGTTGACTAGCCGTTCCTTAGTGCTAGTTACCAATCAGAGTCAGATTCTAGACATTTTGACGACTGAGCAGCAGGTTCAGTTACACCGACGCATTGTGTGGGAAGTGGCTCAGTACTGGCGAACCCGACGAGCCTTGTGGGCGGAGCAGCAGCCGGTCCCGTTTCCCCTGCCGCTATCCGAAGTTCACCAAAATGCACTGCCTCCCGTGCGACTGTTTCGGCGGCTAATGGCGTGGATGCAGACCGGCTCGGTGGCGATCGCCACCAACTTATTCCACGAGTCTGTTTTGGTCGCGAGACTGCAAGCTGATCAAGCGATCGCCTACACCCACCTTGCCAACTTTACTGAGCCTGGGGCTGACGATCCCTGGACTGAGGATGATGACACCAGCGGCTTTATTGAGATGACGGAGTTTTCAGCGGCAATGGTCAACCCCTGGGAACGACGGCAGCGAGCAACTTTGAATCCCTCAGCCGCAACACCTATGCGCCTGCTAAAAAGTTCTCGCTTTAGCGGTGTGTTTCCGTTTGCAGGTAAGCGGCAAGATTCTCCTCAGGCAAATTCTCAAGCCAATCCTCAGGCAAATCGCTTCAGCAGAATCTTGCCAAACTTGAGAACGGTCTGGTCAGAAAAGAGATTAGCCCAGGTTGAAGACTCAGGAAGGACAGTGGCGATCGCCCCAATGCCTCCCTCCCCTGAAACTGGCTCAGCTCTACAACCCTGCCAACCAGACGTACCCGGACAGCTAGATCAACCCAATCCTCAAAGCTCATCTGACCTGCAAACCACCTGGATTGAAACGGAAGCTACTCTTGTCGGCTACGTCAAACATCCTTTAGAGCAATTCCTAGAATGGCTTGATTCAGGCATGGTCTGGATAGAAGAAACCCTTGCTAAAGTTTGGAACTGGCTCCGGCACGGTCGGCGCAGCTAAGGATTATTGGTTTGCATGAGTCCTCCGACTATCACGTCTTGCTGGACTTATATTTCATCTGGGTCAAACCCCAGCTCCCTTAACCTATTCGCTAAGCGGTCAGCGCGCTGTTTTTCTTGTTCGGCTCGCTCGTCTCCGTTCAACAGCAAGTTGCCGTTGCTATCCCACCAGCGCAACCAGGGAAAGGTCTGATTAATGTACTGCCCCTGCCAAATTCCCAATTCCATACCCATCGGTGCAATGGGGAAATGCCCTCGCTCGTTGGGATCACAGCGTTGATAGTGATTGGCAATTAATTCGTAAACTTCAACTGAGGCTTTGTCTACTTCATAAATGGCGTAAAACGGCACTCGAATTGCCTGCTCATACACCCAGAATTTCCCAGCCTTCGCTGCATCGTCTGGAAAGGGCGAGGTTGTGTCTCTTTCCTCGGAGCCGTCACCCGAGACAAACTCAATCACAATCAGGGGAGCGACTATTTCCTTCCACATCACATAGGAGCGCCGCCTTTTTCCATCGAGCAGCGGTGGTACGTTCGGCACGTAGAACCAATCAGGAGCCTCAGCGCCTCGCTCTGGTGGCTCGGTCAGCCGCCAGTAGATGCCGCAGTCTTGACCAATAGCGTACTGTCCTGTTGGGTGAAGGGCATCAAGAATCGGGCGGATAGAATCAGTCAGCAGCAAACTCTGCGGATGCTCCTGGAAATTTTTCACAAATGTACCGTCGGTTTCCGGCAGTTGCGTGTGGTCCGGAAGGGTAAGGGCCGGCTGAGATGAGGCGATCGTCATCGGAACATCCTGTCGATCAAAGTGTCCTGATCCTACCTTATCTCCCTAGACTGTCATCTTGGGGAACATCCAATTACCAGAACCCATCTGACTTAAGGTAGAGTGTATTGTTGCTGCCTTAAATGGCGATCGCTGTGCCCCTCAGTGATGCTTCAGCGAATTATCTCTCATCAAGCATTTAGGTCAAAGATCTTCAGTCATCCGACAGCAATCCAAATGCTGTGTAAGAAAAAGGACACTGTTTCGATATTATAAGAAAGCCTATTGCTGGAGATGCTTCACATGCTGACTCTTAAAATCGCCGTTTACATCGTTGTTAGCTTCTTTATTGCGCTTTTTGTGTTTGGATTTTTGTCAAATGATCCCGCTCGTAACCCTAATCGTCGGGATTTAGAATAGACAGCCAAAACACTCCTTGCTCCCCCAGGCAATCAGTCTGCGCTGAGGACGGCTAAAGCGATGTATCCGGGCTGTCCGCATAAATTTGTCGTGCCAAAGTATGCCCTACCCGGTTCTGCCGCCTACTTCTCCGGTTATCGATCTGTCGCAACCAGAGGAAATTAGCCATCCTTTACCTTCTTCAACGGCTGTTTTGCCTGCGGAGCCTGCCCAACTCACTTCGGGCAGCGGTGTTGCTCCGGTTCCTACCCCACCCGAACGCTTTGCGCCAGAGCGATCGCCTGCTTCAGTCGAGTGGTCAACCGTCTCAGATGCTGCCAATACTGGAGCATCTGATGCGGCTCTGTTAGGTGCTCCCGTTGAACTCAACCCACCGCAGCTAACCCTCTCAAGTCAGCAAGAGGCTGCGATCACCTACGGCGTTACTTCTGAAGACTTATTTTCTACAACTTCGGACTCTGCTTCACCTGCAGCGATCGCTCCATCTACTGCAACTAGAGCAGAAGCGGCTGCGAGTGCCGTATCCCCGTCCTCATCCCCAGCGATCGCTTCGCCAACCTTAGTAACCGAGCGCGAAGCGGCAGAAAGGGCTGCACCTTCTGCCTTGCCTGCAACCGTTCCCCCATCTATAGCAAGCGAGAGAGAAGCGGTTGCGAATGGAGCCTCTTCCGCTTTGCCTGCGATCGCTTCACAGGCAGGTGTCGGGGAAGTAGCTAGTGAAACAGTTGGGGATGAAAGCATTAGCAATTCGGTCGTGGCGGAAACAACAGCCGCCGAGTCTCCCCTGTCCCTCTTCCAGCGGCAGATTTCATTCCGTTACTTGTCTGAATCGGCAGAGCGATCGCCTCAAAGAACTCGTTCTCCCATTCTCGAGTCGCTACGGCTAAATATCTTTGCTCAAGAAGCGGAATCAGAATTGGCTCAACTACCTGAGCTAGAACCTCAACCTTTGCCTCCGCTTGATTCAGCTCCATTGCCACCCGATGAATCGGGTGAACCCATCGACCCTGAATCACTACCCGATCGCTTGCCTGACTCAGATAGCACTCAGCCATCAGGGGAAACTTTAGTCATTCCCGATGAACTGCCTCCCCTTCCAGAATCGCCATCGGAAGAAGGTGAACCGCAAGAAGGTGAACCGCAAGAAGGTGAACCGCAAGAAGGTGAACCGTCTGATTCACCTCAAATGAATGGAGAAGAGCAAGAACCCCCTGTAGATGGGGTATCTCCTGATCAAATTCCTACGGATGGCGAGCCGTTTCTGCTCGACCCATCGGGCACCGGAGAAGTAATCGAACTTTCTGCCGATCGCCAGCGGTTTGACCAAATTCAGCAGGTATTTGTCGCCGAAGGCAGCGTTGAAATGCGCTTTCGCAGAGCCGTTTTAACCTCAGATCGACTACGGGTGAATTTGCTCAATCGCATTGCAGTCGCCGAAGGAAATGTCACCCTGTTTAGCGGACAGCAGGAGTTCAGGGGCGAACGTTTCGTCTACAACTTTGTTCAGGAGCGCGGCGATATCCTCAATGCCAGCGGTGAAATATTTCTGCCCTCAGCGGGCGACGACTTTTCGGCAACGTTGCCTACTGACGCCAGTGCTGGAGCGCAAGAGCCACTTAGAGGCGACCTGATCAGCGCTGAACAGCCCGAAGTTCAACCTGATGAAAGTGCTGTCACGGGCGTGGATGATTCTGGTGCGCTACCTGACGTTGACACTCAGCCCGATCTGGATAGCACACCCACTGTAGAAGACGAGGACGAAGACGAAATTCCAACTGATGCCTCAGATGCAATTAACTCTGAAGCCGATGAAGATTCTGATGCGCCTGTTAGCAGTCCAGGTGGGCTATCGGTAACTTTGGGTTCAGGAAATGCTAGGCGAGGCGGCACAGGCGGTGAAGTTCGGCGGATTCGATTTGAGGCAGATGAGGTGGAGTTTACGCCTGATGGTTGGGTTGCAACCAACGTCCGCATCACCAACGACCCATTCTCACCACCAGAGCTAGAGCTAAGGGCAGACACCGCTACCTTTACGCGGCTATCGCCAACTCGCAGTGAAATTCGAGCAAGGCGACCTCGGATTGTGTTTGATCAGGGGCTATCGATTCCTTATTTCCAAAATCGAGTCATTTTAGATGACCGAGAACGTCGTCCTGGACTAGTTCAGTTCGGCTTTGACGAAGAAGACCGGGGTGGCTTCTTTGTTGAAAGCAATTTTGAGTATGCCCTTAGTCCTCAGGTGGAGCTTTCACTCAGACCGCAAATTTTGCTTCAGCGAGCCTACGACAACGGCTTCAACCTGACTGACCCCGCAAACTATGGGTTGATCGGTGAGTTAAATGTCCAGTTCAGCCCAACTACGGTTTTGCGAGGAAATGCCGTTTTTACCAGTCTCGATCTGGACGAATTGCAGACCCAGTTTCGCGGCAGCTTACGGCTACAGCAGCAGCTATTTAACCATACCCTGACCGCAGAATATAGCTATCGCGATCGCCTCTTCAATGGCTCTCTAGGTTTCCAGACTGTGCAGCGCAGTTTGGGCTTAGTGCTTACTTCACCTACTTATGAGTTAGGCAACACTGGCATTAATCTGAGCTATCAAACTGGCGTACAACTCATTAGCGCTAACACCGATCGCCGTAACTTGATCCTTGCCTCAGATGGCGGTAACCCAATTGAGCTAACTCGCTATCAGGCTGGTGTTGCCCTGCGGCGAGGCTTTTTGCTGTGGCAAGGCGAGCCGCTTCCCCCCACCGCAACAGAGGGGTTAAGATATACCCCCAACCCCGTTGTTCCCTACGTGAGCTTGGTGGCTGGTTTGAGGGGGGTGTTTAGCGCCTACAGCAATGGCGATACTCAGCAGGTCTACACCGCTAGCCTTGGAGTGCGTGGACAATTTGGGCATTTCTCTCGCCCGTTCTTTGACTACACCGGGTTCAACCTGACCTATTCTCAAAATATTCGAGATGGAGAATCGCCCTTCCGATTTGACCGGGTTGTGGATGACCGGGTAATTTCGGGCGGCATTATTCAGCAGCTTTATGGGCCCTTCAGGGTTGGATTTCAAACTTCGCTCAGTTTAGATCGCGATCGCGAAATCCAGACGGAATACATTTTGGAATACAGCAGAAGAACCTATGCGATTACGCTACGAGTAAACCCACGACGAGAACAAGCCTCTCTCGGCTTGCGCATCAGCGACTTTAACTGGAATATTGATCCTGAACCCTTTGGTGGGGACGAATCAGGCACAGTAGACGGAGGTGTACGCCGCAGGAACGATTAAGTTTGTGGAAAAACAGACTAACGTTTAGGCTCGGCGGAATGATCAGAATTTTGTTAAAGTTTTGATTTGACTCTACCCTAGCGATGACAGAACTGGCGAGAGATGCTGCTATAGATGCTGCTGAGTTGTTGGCCCATTACAGTTTTGACCTGGGTGGCTTCACAATTGAGCGTCTAATTGACTATTGGCTGAGAGAATATCCGGCCAACTGGTTGCGGTCTGCGCTAGTAGAAGCGCTTTATCAGGGACGCTACAAAGCGGTGTCTGTAACCCAAATCTTGACGCTCTGGAAGAGGCGAGGACAGCCGCTCTATCACTTCAACCATGAGTTTGAGCGCATGGTTTGTGGGAGATTTCCAAAATCTTCGATCACCTCATCTGAACTGCCTGCTCCAACTCGCCCCTCCCCCCAAACTTCGAGCTTGAGTAACGATCGCCATTCTGCCGCAATCTTGCCGAGAAGCGCTGAGGTTTCAGAACTCCAGCTTTTTGAAGATGCGATCGCAGTAGGTGAAACGAGTGAAGCTAGTGTTACTGATGTAGAAAAAGAATCATCGGATGCAAGGGTAGACGACACGCCATCTAAGCAACCACCCGCGCAAGAAATACTGCGACCAGACACCAGCGATCGCCCCGTCCGTGCCCTCCTTCCTGCTGCTAAATCCCCCCTAGAGCCATCACGAACTTCCCTTCCTGAAGACGGCACTGTCGAAATGCCCTCAGCTACCCCTGAACCCTCAGCAACTTCTGCAACCCATGAATCTGTAGAAGCCAATCGTGAACATTCCACTTCTACCCCCACTCAATTACCTGGCTCAGAAGTCACAGAGTCTCCCATTCCAACGTTTAGACCCGTCAACGCTGGGTTAGACGCAACAGAATTGGTGCAATGGGCAGGCGATCGCGTTAGCAAACACCCCATTCACCAGTTCGTCCCCTCTACAGGCGTTTCCAACTTTTACACCAAGCTCAAAGCTGTTGTGCAAAGCAGAGATGACTACTTCACCGACCTTGCTCTAGCTGGAGATAGTATTTCCCTGCAGGAACAGCGGGAGCGGGAGTAGGGATGAGGGATTAAGGACGAAACTTGTCTCCTTGTCCCTCATCTTTCATTCTTAGCCCTGCCCGCCCATCCGGATTTCAGAGCAAAATGTAGCCATGCTAAAGCCGCCGAAACGCTTTAGGATGCTGGTTCTCAGACGTAGATTAGGGCTGGCGAACCAGAGGCGCTCTTCAGAGTACATTGATTCGTATTCAGTAATCAGCGTTAGGGAACCGTCGTCACCCATGACATACCGTCCGGCAACAGGTGCTTTCTCTGCGTAACCTGTATCTCTCAGCAATTTCCCTTCGTTGGGCTTATCTGGATCGGCAACAGGAACTAGAACGGTAGATCCTTCGTGCTTTTCCTTGTCCCATTCCATCGTGCCGTCCCAGGTGACTCGCGCACCGCAGAGCGCCAGAGTCGGCTCGACCTCATTTTGCTGGCACAGCTCAATTACTTCAGGTGCATCCTGGGGCAGCATTTCAATGCGAATGTCAGATTTGCCGCTCTCAGACTGCTTGAAAGCGAGATGATGACTGGTGCGTTGTGAAAACCATTTGCCAGCACTTTGCTGAAAAAATTCTGTAATATCCATGAAGTCGATGCAGTTGCTAACAGTTCTTAACGTTCACTCTAATACTCACTAGTTTAAGCTGAGTTGGCGTTAGTCATTTGTGACTCGCCTTTTGTCCTTTGTCATTTGTAAACCGCTATTGCGGCAAACAGCCCATGACCAATGACCCTTCGACACGCAGAATCGCTATATAATCTTAATCCTGGAATTGCTGAATCTAAGCGCATTTTTGTGTCTAAACCGTCAGCGTCTGAACACAAAGATTTATAGAAGTTAGCGATCGCCAAACCCTTGCTGTGAAGTCTGTAACTTTAAGAGAGAAACTTTAGATGGCTGGACTGACCCAGGTTCCTTATCTGCTGCGGGCTGCTCGTGGTGAAACGTTAGACCGTCCTCCTGTGTGGATGATGCGACAGGCAGGGCGCTACATGAAAGCCTATCGGGATTTGCGAGAAAAATATCCGTCGTTTCGACAGCGCTCTGAGATTCCAGAAGTAGCGATCGAGGTTTCATTGCAACCCTGGCGGGCATTCCAACCAGACGGAGTAATTCTGTTCTCTGACATCGTCACTCCCCTGCCCGGTCTGGGAATTGAGATGGACATTGCAGAAGGAAAAGGCCCGATTATCGAGCGCCCCATTCGTACTCAGGAACAGGTCGATGCGCTGCGGCCGCTTGACCCAGCCGAGTCGATGCCGTTTATTCAAGAAATCTTGCAGGCACTGCGGCAGGAGGTGGGCAATCGTTCAACCGTGTTGGGGTTTGTGGGCGCGCCTTGGACATTGGCAGCCTATGCGGTAGAAGGTAAAGGCTCAAAAACCTACTCGGTTATTAAGGGAATGGCCTTCTCTGACTCGGCAATTTTGCATCAGCTTTTGGCTAAATTGGCAGATGCGATCGCCGTCTACGCTCGTTACCAGATCGATAGTGGCGCACAGGTCGTGCAAATGTTCGATTCCTGGGCGGGTCAACTCAGCCCTCAAGATTATGAAACGTTTGCCTTGCCCTATCAGCAGCGCGTTTTCCGGCAGGTAAAGGAAACGCACCCCGATACACCTCTAATTCTTTTGGTCAGCGGCAGTGCGGGCGTTTTGGAGCGGATGGGTCGTTCTGGAGCCGATATCATCAGTCTTGATTGGACGGTTGATATGGCAGAGGCTCGTCAGCGGTTGGGACGGCAGATGAAGGTACAGGGCAACCTTGATCCTGGTGTGCTGTTTGGCTCACGCGAGTTCATTCGCGATCGCGTTCTCGACACGATTCGCAAGGCAGGCAACCAGGGGCACATTCTCAATCTGGGACACGGCATTTTGCCCGACACGCCAGAGGAAAATGCAGCTTTCTTCTTTGAAACTGCGAAACAGGCAGACCAACTGTTGGCGGTTCATGCCTAATGGCACTACGCCGCTAAAATGATGCCAACCCTGTAAGGGCGCGGCATTCGGGAATAGATCCTGGGCAAAACTACAGGACCGTTGCCGAATGCCACGCCCTTACTCAATTGAATGCACCCTATTAGCGGTGCGCTGATACAAGATGGTTGCTTGATTATGACTGCGAAGCGAATTTTGGTAACGGGTGCTAGCGGCTGCATTGGTCATTACATTTGCGATCGCCTCATTCGAGAAACGTCTCATGATCTGTTTCTGCTGGTGAGAAATCCGCAAAAGCTGAAGTTTGACTACAATGCTCGTCCAGGAGTCACTATCCTTCAGGCTGACCTGCGAGAAGTTGAGCAGTTTGCCGATTTGCTCAAAACCATCGATACCGCAATACTGACCGCGACTGCCTGGGGTGGCGCTCAGGAGGTGTATGACATCAACGTTTTGAAAACGCTGCGGCTGATGAATTTGCTTGACCCGGATGTGTGCCAGCAGGTGATTTACTTTTCTACCGCTAGCATTCTGGGTCGCCACAATCAGCTTTTGAAGGAAGCGGGACAGTTAGGCACAGACTACATCAAGTCCAAGCACAATTGTTTTCAGCAGTTGTCAAGGCTGGCGATCGCCCATCGCATCACCACCGTTTTTCCTACGCTCGTCTTTGGTGGAGATGGTCAAAAGCCCTATTCTCACCTCACCTCCGGCTTGCCCGAAGTGGCAAAGTGGATCAATCTAATCCGCTTCTTTAAAGCTGACGGCAGCTTTCACTTCTTACATGGGGAAGATATTGCTCAGGTTGTGTTACACCTGATCGAACACGCGCCAGCACCAGGAGAATCGCGTCAGCTAGTTTTAGGCAATTCCGCAATTACGGTAAATCAGGCAGTAGAGCAAGTCTGTCATTATCTCAACAAACCCATTTCCGTACGAATTCCGCTCTCAACTCAGTTAGCTGACCTATTCATCGTGCTATTTCGGATTCAGATGGAAGCCTGGGATCGGTTTTGCCTCAGCTATCGCCACTTTACCTATGAGAATCCGGTTAGTCCTGCTAGCTACGGTTTACCGACTTACTGTCCAACCATTGCTGATTTGTTGAAGGTTAGTGGTGTTGCTAGGTAGGGCGATCGCCAATTGTAGGGGTAAAGAACTGCGACTTCTTTAAGAAGTCGCAGTTCTACACGCCAATCAACTCTTGATAAGGCTTGGCATAGTGAGGAATTGCAACAAGGCAAGCTCATCAGAGTGCGCGGCTTTCCTAAAGACAAGAAGGTGAAACTGTTCCGGTTACTTGCCCCTTGCGTAAGTCCTGAACTTTGAAAGTTTTTCAGAGTGCTTCGACGCTCACCACCTAATCCTGCTTGTCAATCCGAACTTTGATCTCTTTGGATAGGAGCGTACTCAGTGCATCCGCCAGTTTCTTTTCTGGAGTCACTTCCTTCGGAGGAAACAAGAATGTACAAACATAAGCAACTAACAACAACAAACCCACTACAGCACCAAAATCCATACGATACACCCGCCTCTTCGGTAAATACTGAATCAACTTGTCTAGCGCCAACTGCACTCTGGAACTGAGGAATACAAATGTACGCTAGGGACTAAATCTAGCAAATATTCGTGAGAGAAATATTAAGTTAAGACAAAGTCAATGTAATTTTATTTACATGAGCATACGCAGGTTGGAACGCTCTAAGACCTCTTCTTCCCTAAAATTAAGGAGCTTAAAATGAGACACTTAAGTGCCTTTTGTCTGGCGATCGCTTGATGCTCGTTCTGCTTGCGTAAGTTCTGACTTTGTTGGGTTTCGCTTTGCTTCACCCAACCTACGAATCTTTTTGCCCTAGTGCCCATTCCATTTGTCTGAGAATTCCCCTGAGCATAGTGACTTCTTCGGTTGAGAGGTCTGCTCGGTTAAACAGGCGGCGGAATTTTTCCATGCGGCTGGGGGCTGTGTGTGGGTAGAGGTAGCCGATTTTGAGCAGCAGGGTTTCGAGCTGTTGGTAGTAGCCTTCGAGCAGGTCGAGGGAAGGGGGGGTAGGGGCTGAGGGCTGGGGGCTAGGGGCTGGATGTTTGGAGAAGGTGAGGGCGGTTTGATGAAGTTCGTAGCAGCAGATGGCGACGGCTTGGGCCAAGTTGAGGGAGGGGTAAGTAGGGCTGGAAGGAATGCGGACGAAGCGTTGGGCATAACTTAATTCGACGTTGCTTAAGCCTCGATCTTCGGGGCCAAAAATTAGCGCCGATTCCATTGGGGTTGCGTTAGGATGGTTGGCTTCTAGCAGCCAGGGTAAGCCTACTTTGGGTGAAACGAGGGAGGCTTCAGGGCTGCGATCGCGTGAAGTAGTGGCGATCGCCCGCTGACATCCTTTCAATGCATCCGGTATGTTATCCACTCGCTGCGCCGTTTCCAACAAGTTCGCCGCATGGACTGCCATTAGCCGCGCTTCTTCCCCCAACCAGTCGCAGTGAGGATTTACCAGAACCATTTGGCTAAGCCCCATATTCTTCATCACCCGGGCAATTCCCCCCACATTCAGCGGCCCGGCTGGCTCCACCAGCACAATCCTCACCCCTGCTAATACTTGCTCAACCATCTAGGATATAAAAGTTAGATTTTCAAAGTCACGTCGCTACTCTCACCCTACACCCTAGCCCCCAGTCCCTAGCCTCCAGCCCCTTCTATGCCCCGCTCCAAATCAGACCTGCCCACCAAAATTTGCCCAGTTTGCGATCGCCCCTTCACTTGGCGCAAAAAATGGGAAGATTGCTGGGATGAAGTGAAATATTGCTCCGAGCGCTGCCGTCGTCGCCGCTCAACCGCCAAAGAGAACTAAATTAAGTTTTGAATTTTGGGAGTTGAATTGTGAGTTCAAGTTCCAACTCAAAGCTCAGAACTTAAAACTTAGAACTCAGAACTCAAAACTTCTAAAGGAATTTTATGTCAATCGCAGTGCAGCCCAAAATCATCATTCACGGTGGAGCCGGAAGCTCTCTCAAAAGCAAGGGAGGCGTTGAGTCGGTGCGCCAGTCGCTCCACAAAATTGTTGAAGAAATTTATCGACTGTTACTAGAGGGCATGAGTGCTCCATGTGCGGTTGTGCGGGGTTGTCAGTTGCTAGAAGACAATCCTCGCTTCAATGCAGGAACAGGCTCTGTGCTGCAATCTGACGGGCAGATTCGTATGAGTGCTGCTCTGATGGACGGCTTTAGCCAGCGGTTTAGTGGCGTAATTAACGTTTCGCGGGTCAAAAATCCAATCGAGCTAGCTTTAGCACTGCAGAGCTCGCCCGATCGCGTTCTATCTGACAATGGTGCGGCAAATCTACTGCGAGAGCTTCAGGTCCCTGACCACGATCCCCTCACTGAACTGCGTCTGCTGGAATGGATTCAGGAACGACGGGGTGACTTTAACAAAGAAATGGCTGGAGTCGTTGCCGAACGTGAATTAGTGACTGAAAGCAGTGCAGGACGGGGCACTATTGGCGTGGTTGTGTTAGATCAGCAGGGGCAGCTTGCAGTTGGCACTTCCACAGGCGGTAAGGGATTTGAGCGAATTGGGCGAGTTAGCGACTCTGCCATGCCTGCAGGCAACTACGGTACTTCCCATGCAGCGGTGAGCTGTACGGGCATTGGCGAAGACATCATTGATGAATGCTTAGCTGCCCGAATTGTAGTGCGTGTCACCGATGGGCTAACGCTGCCAGCCGCGTTTGATCGCTCCTTTACAGAGGCTCAGCAAAATCAGCGAGATTTAGGCGCGATTGGTATTGACCAGAGTGGGGCGATCGCCTGGGGCAAAACTAGCGAAGTTTTGCTAGCGGCTTACCACAATGGCACCGAAATCGGTGACACCCTGGAATGGGACGACGGCTCTCTGACTGGCTGTGTCTAACCTATAATCAACATCAACTGTGGCGGGAAGGCAGCGTATGAACTGGTTGCAAAAACTCAGGAAAAACTCACTAGCCCAATTCGGCGCGATTGTGCTGCTGATTTTTTATGTAGTCGTGATAGCGGCAGAATTTGTTGCACCCTACGACCCTTATGCTTCGCAGGTTGACGGCTCTCTCCTGCCACCGACTCAAGTTTACTGGCGTACTCAAGAAGGACAATTTATTGGTCCACACGTTTACCCCACAACGCAGGGACCAGTAGATCTGGAGACGGGCGATCGCCAGCTATTCGTAGACTTTGAGCGCCCTTCCCCCCTACGCCTGTTTGTACAAGGTTCAGAATATCGGATGCTGCAATTGCGGCTGCCGCTGCCGACCCGCTTCTCACTCACGAATCCCAGGTTCGAGGAAGTGCAGCTTTTCCCTGGCATTCCCGGAAACCTGCACCTGTTTGGCGCAGCGGGGGAAGGCACAATTAACCTGCTGGGTACTGATGAACAGGCGCGGGATCAGTTCAGCCGCCTCGTTCATGGCGGTCGCATTAGCCTCAGCATTGGTTTGGTTGGTATCGTTATCTCTTTCCCCTTGGGAATGTTGGTGGGCGGGATCTCTGGCTACTTTGGCGGAGCCACTGACGGCATACTGATGCGTTTCGTAGAAGTGTTGATGACGATCCCGTCGATCTATTTGCTGGTTGCCTTAGCTGCTGTATTGCCTGCTGGACTGACCAGTTCCCAGCGATTCTTGTTGATTGTGCTGATTACCTCGTTTGTCAGTTGGTCCGGGTTGGCGCGGGTGGTTCGCGGTCAGGTGCTTTCTATTAAGGAGCGAGAATTTGTCCAGGCGGCTAAGGCAATGGGCGGGCGACCGCTCTACATCATCATTCGGCACGTCCTACCGCAAACTGCGACCTACATCATCATTTCTGCAACGCTGGCAATTCCCAGTTTCATTGTGGCGGAGGCCGTTCTTAGCTTGATTGGTCTGGGCATTCAGCAGCCCGATCCGTCATGGGGAAATATGTTGTCCTTGGCTACTAATGCCTCAATTTTGGTGCTGCAACCGTGGCTGGTCTGGTCGCCTGCAATTTTAATTGTATTGACCGTGCTGGCGTTTAACCTGCTAGGGGATGGTTTGCGAGACGCGCTTGATCCCCGCAACTTACACGGCACATCAAATATCACCAGTACTGCCTCTGGAGAACTTGCTTCAGCTCCCGGAGATAGCTAGGCGACGTCCTCGTTTAAGCGTTGGGGATCAGTCTCGATCAGAATGCCAGCTTCTTCACTACTCAAAGGTTTCGCAAAAAAATAGCCTTGCCCATATTCGGCTTTCAGGGTTTTAAGTTGTGAAACTTGTTCAGCGGTTTCAATTCCTTCAGCAACCACATTCATGTTTAGGGTGTGAGCCAGCGTGACGATCGCTCGCACAATTTCAGATCCCTCGTCTTCTATGTCATCGGCTCCCATTCTGCCGACAAAGGACTGGTCAATTTTGACCGTATCAATCGGGAACTGATGCAAATAGCTTAGGGACGAATAGCCTGTGCCAAAGTCGTCAATCATCAGTTGCAGCCCCAGCGCCTTAAGCTGCTCCAGTAGAGCCGTTGCGGACTCAGTATTTTCCATAATGGCGCTTTCGGTAATCTCAATTTTCAGGCAGTGAGGTTCTATCTGATATTGCTGAAGTAACTGGCTGATTTGCTGAATCAGTTGGGGTTGGGCAAACTGCTTAGTCGAAAGATTCACGCTAACGGATAACGCTCTGCTGTGAGGAAACTGAAGCTGCCATTCCCGAAGTTGACGACACGCCTCCGCCAAAATCCACTGTCCTAGCGGGATCACCAAACCCGTATCTTCGGCAACCGGGATAAAATCACCGGGAGAAATCCAGCCACGCTCTGGGTGCTGCCAGCGAACCAACGCCTCAAACCCAATGATTTCGGAAGTTTCTAGCGAGACGATGGGCTGATAGCGCAGTTGAAATTCTTGACTGGTCAAACCTACTTGCAGGGTTGAAACGGCCCGTCTCAGGTCAGTCTCTAGCTGCAATAGAGCAACAGCGCGGGCGTGCATTGCTGCATCAAATATCTCGTGGCGAGCCCGCCCTAAAACTTTGGCGCGGTACATAGCGGTGTCTGCATTTCGCAGCAAGTCTTCAGGGCGATCGCCCCCCGATTCACTTAGAGCAATGCCAATGCTGACGGTAGTAAAGACCTCTTGCCCATTCAAATTGAATGGCAGCAAGAATTCTTGATGGATTCGCTCTGCCAGTTGAGTGCTGTCGGTGTGGCTCCTGATGTCTTCCATCAAAATTGTGAACTCGTCTCCTCCTAGCCGAGCGATTGTATCGCCGATGCGAAGGCAAGTTTGCAGACGTTGGGCGATCGCCACCAAAAGCTGATCCCCAACTACATGACCGAGGCTGTCATTGATCACCTTAAACCGATCGACATCTAGAAACAGCACCGCAAATCGGTAGCTCTGGGGGCGTCTAGTTCGCTCAATTGCTTGAGAGAGGCGATCGATAAACAAAGCGCGATTGGGTAGTCCTGTGAGCACGTCATGCAGGGCATCGTGCAAAAGCTGCTCTTCGGCTTGGCGGCGTTTGGTGATGTCAGTCTGCGATCCCGCCATGCGGCAGGCTTTGCCATTCTCATCTCGCACTGCCAGTCCTCGGTTCAGCAACCAGCGGTAGGAGCCGTCTCGATGCCGCATTCGGTACTCGCTCTCAAAGTGAACCGTTGACCCATCTAGATGAGCATTGAGTTGAGTTTTAACGCGATATAGGTCTTCCGAGTGAACTCGGCTGAACCATTCATCTAGAGTGTTGCCAATCTTTCCCTCCTCGTAGCCCAGCATTTCCCGCCAACGGGGAGAAAAGTAAATTTCGTTGGTTCTCAGATTCCAATCCCACAGCCCGTCGTTGGCACCGCGCACTGCCAGAGCGTAACGTTCCTGGCTTTCCCGCAGCGCTTCTTCAACCTTCATTCGGTCAGTAATGTCCAGCCCAACGAAGACGGCTGCCTGATCCTGAAAATATTTTTGGGCAACGACGATGTAATTGCGGATCGAGTCGCCAACTCGGGATGCAATTTCTACCGAGCTTTCCTTCACTGAACTGGCGATAAACTTCTGCACAAACTCGGCAAATCCGGGGCTGGATTCCATAAAACCCAATTCTCTGCCGACAAAATCTTCTGGGCGAACATTAAAAGTGGCCGCCAGGTAACGATTGATCCCTAAGTATTTGCAGTCTGAGCTAAACCAGGAAACGCAGCCAGGGACAGCATCCAGTACCGCCTGAAGCTGATCTTTTGCCTGTTGCAGGTCTGCCTCAGCTCGCTTGCGATCAGTGATGTTTCTGCCAAAAACGGCTACGCCTGTAATTTCCTCAATATTCGTGATAATGGGGTTAAACGAGACTTCAATATATGCAGGGCTGTCGGGCAAATCAACATGTAGCTCAATAGCAAAGCGATCGCCCCTCAGTGCCCGGTCATAGTAGTCTATCCAGATGGCTTTTGCGGCATCGGGCAGGCAACTGATAATATTCATACCCAGGGCTAACTCGACCCCATAAACGATCTGAAACTGTTGCTTAAAGGTGGAGTTGAGCGTGACAATCTGATACTGGCGATCGACTGACCAGACCGCATCCTGCGTATTTTCGATCAGAGCTAGAAGATTTGCTTCTCGTTCCCTTAGCGCTTTTTCTACGGCCGTTTCCCGGATGCCTGATTCCTGAATGCTTGATTCCTGGATGCCTGATTCTTGCACTGCTTCCGGTGCAGATACTTTTGGCTGAATTGCCTTGGTTTCTAACCGTCTAGATGCTGAACTGGACGTTAGGCTGTTAGACGTTTCGCCATTAAAAGGCTGTGGTGCCAAACTATCCTGTATTTCTGCAGCATCTACTGTAACCATGAGAAAGCAATCTCCGAAGCGGTGATTAAAAAATCCGGCAGATGCCTAGGGTACCCATAGCTCCAGGATAGACGGCGACTTATAGGCAGTAGAGTAAACTTCTGGCAAAGATTGAGAGCCAACCCATGAAAGAATGTTAATGCAGTTAATATTTATGAAGCGGAACTTGTGCAATGCCTGACCTGAGCAACTAAGTTCTTGCGTCTGCTAAATTGACCGATCGCCTTTCCCCTTTTGTCCTTCACAGTCTGGAGACTCTACGATGTTGCGCCTGGAACATGTCAGCAAAATTTATCCGACGGGTGAAGTTCTCAAGGATATCAACTGGGAAGTTAAACCCGGCGATCGCATCGGTTTAGTCGGGGTGAATGGCGCAGGCAAATCAACACAGCTCAAAATCATTGCGGGTGAGATGGAGCCCACTTCTGGTCAAATCATTCGCCCCAACAGCCTGCACATTGCCTACCTGACCCAAGAGTTTGAGGTTGATCCTAGCCGCACCGTGCGGGAAGAATTTTGGACGGTGTTTACTGAAGCCAATGCAGCGCAACAGGCGATCGCCCTGGTTCAGCGGCAGATGGAAACCGCCAGCATGGAAGAATTGGATAAGCTGATTCATAAACTAGACCGAGCACAGCGGCAGTTTGAAGGGCTGGATGGTTATGGCTTGGAGGCGCGAATTGAGAAGATTTTGCCAGAGATGGGGTTTGACCCAGAAGATGGCGATCGCCTGGTGAGTGCTTTCAGCGGCGGCTGGCAGATGCGGATGAGTTTGGGCAAAATTTTGCTCCAGGCACCCGACCTACTGCTGCTGGACGAGCCGACGAACCACCTCGACCTGGAAACGATCGAATGGTTAGAGACTTATCTGAGAGGGCTGACTACACCGATGGTGATTGTCTCTCACGACCGCGAATTTCTCGATCGCCTCTGCACCCAGATCGTTGAAACTGAACGGGGCGTTTCCTCCACCTATCTTGGCAATTACACTGCCTACCTCCAACAAAAAGAAGAGGCACAACTGGCGCAACTCAGCGCCTTTGAACGGCAGCAAAAAGAACTGGAGAAACAGCAGACCTTTGTTGATCGGTTTCGGGCTAGTGCGACCCGCAGTACTCAAGCAAAAAGCCGTGAGAAGCAGTTAGAGAAAATTGAGCGAATCGAAGCTCCTACTGGCAGCGTCAGAACCCTTCACTTCCGCTTTCCGCCTGCGCCCCGTAGCGGCCGCGAGGTGGTGATCATCAAAGATCTGGTGCATACCTATGATGAAAAGATTCTATTTTTGGGAGCGGATTTGCTGATTGAACGGGGCGATCGCGTTGCCTTTGTTGGTCCAAATGGAGCAGGTAAGTCTACCCTGCTTCACCTGATGATGGGCATGGAGCAACCCACAGAAGGTGCCGTTGAGTTAGGGGATCATAACGTAATTCCTGGCTACTTTGAGCAGAACCAGGCAGAAGCGCTGGACTTAGATAAAACCGTCATGGAAACAATTCATGACGAAGTGCCCGACTGGAAAAACGAAGAAGTTCGGACATTATTAGGTCGATTTTTGTTCAGCAGTGATACCGTTTTTAAGAAGGTTTCGGCTTTAAGTGGAGGCGAAAAAGCGCGACTGGCACTGGCAAAAATGCTGCTACGTCCTGCTAACTTATTAATTTTGGATGAGCCGACAAACCATCTAGATATTCCTGCAAAAGAAATGCTAGAAGAGTCCATTCAAAATTATGATGGTACTGTAATCGTTGTTTCTCACGATCGCTACTTTATCTCTCAGGTCGCTAATAAAATCGTTGAAATTCGGGACGGAGAGCTACGGCTTTATCGGGGTGATTATCATTATTACCTGGACAAAATAGCCGAGGAAAAAGAGAAAGCTAGACTAGAAGCGATCGCTGCTGAAAAGGATGCAAAAGCTGCTGTTAAGCGCGAGAAACAAAAACAAAAAGCCAAGGTCAAAAAGGTTTAGGTGCAGCTCTAACCACAGACAGAAATACAGGAAGTACAGACAAATATCAATTTCCCCAGATTGACTTAGTCAGACTTAGGAACTCGAATGATATTATTGCTGAGAAATTATTCAACAAAAGGGCTATCTGCATGACACAAGCGCCGGTTTCTCCTGTGGTGCTAGTCATTTTAGACGGTTGGGGTCATCGGGAAGACTCCAATGGCAATGCGATCGCCGCTGCTAGTACTCCAATCATGGATAGCCTTTGGGCTGCTTATCCCCGAACTCTGATTCACACCTCTGGCAAAAACGTGGGGCTTCCCGATGGGCAAATGGGGAACTCCGAAGTGGGGCATTTGAACATCGGCGCAGGTCGAGTCGTTCCCCAAGAGCTAGTTCGCATCTCAGATGCAGTCGAAGACGGGTCGTTGTTGAGCAATCCAGCCCTGCTTAAAGCCTGTCAAGAAATTAAGCAAAGCGGTGGCAAACTGCACCTAGTTGGGCTTTGCTCATACGGCGGGGTCCATTCTCACCTCAGTCATTTGCTAGGACTGTTAGACCTGGCAAAGACCCAAAATATCTCTGAAGTCTGCGTTCATCTGACCACCGACGGGCGGGATACAAAACCGACCGATGGTGTAGCCGCGATTCAACGCATTCAAGACTACATTGCTCAAATTGGCTTGGGGCGCATCGTGACCCTGAGTGGTCGCTACTACAGCATGGATCGAGACCACCGTTGGGATCGAATTCAGCGCGTTTATGAGGTGATGACTCAAGATGGCGAAGGCGATGGTCGCACTGCATTAGAGGTGCTGAAAGCCTCTTATGCGGAAGAAGTCACCGATGAATTTGTCATTCCCACTCGCATTGCACCCGGAGCGGTACAGCCCGGAGATGGGGTGATTTTCTTCAACTTCCGCCCTGACCGCGCCCGTCAGTTAACCCAGGCTTTTGTTGACCCCAATTTCAAAGGGTTTGAGCGAGAAAGAGTGACGCCGCTAACCTTTGCCACTTTCACCCAGTACGACTCCAATTTGCCCGTATTGGTTGCGTTCGAGCCGCAAAATCTCGATAACATTCTGGGACAGGTGATTGCCCAGCATAGTTTGCGTCAGTTTCGCACCGCAGAAACGGAAAAATATGCCCACGTTACCTACTTCTTCAATGGCGGTATTGAAGAACCGTTTGAAGGAGAAGACCGGGAACTGGTGCAAAGCCCGATGGTGGCAACGTATGATCGCGCTCCTGCAATGTCGGCTAAGCAGGTGACAGATGTGGCGATCGCTGCTGTCGAAAAGCAGATTTATTCGCTCATCGTGATCAACTACGCTAACCCCGATATGGTCGGTCACACTGGCCAGATGGAAGCAACTGTGAAGGCGATCGAGACGGTTGATCGCTGCGTCGGTCGGCTCTTGGAAAGCATTGTTCGGGCTGGCGGCACAACCATTATCATTGCTGATCACGGTAACGCGGAGTACATGTACGATGAGCAGGGCAATCCCTGGACTGCTCACACGACCAATCTAGTACCCTTCATCCTGGTTGAGGGAGAGGGACGCAAGATTCCCGGACACGGCACAGAGGTTAGCTTGCGCTCAGACGGACGGTTAGCAGACATTGCCCCGACAATCCTGGAAATTTTGAAGCTGCCACAGCCTCCAGAGATGACTGGGCTCTCCATTCTGGAGCCAGTTGGATTTGAAGTCAAAGCAAACCGCACACCCGTGCGAGTTTCTCTATAGGGGCTTCACCAGGTTATTGGTGCAAGAGCGACGCTTCTGCACCAAAAAAACTAACTCATCCCTGTTGTCTGTAGAATAGAGTCAGCTATCCAGGTATCCGTTATGACGTTGACCAGTGCAATAGAAATCTTGTGGTTACTGTCCGCCGTTGGTTTGATTGTTCTTGTGCTGTTGCATAGTCCCAAAGGCGACGGTCTAGGCGGCCTGGGCGGACAGGCGCAGCTTTTTACCAGCACCAAGAGCGCTGAGACAACCCTCAACCGCATCACCTGGACGCTCACTATCATCTTTATGGGGTTGACCATTGTACTGAGTGCGGGTTGGCTAAACCCTCCCCAGTAGGATATTGCTCAAGAATGAAAGGCGATCGCCCTTCAGCTTCTTCTTTAAATCGCCATCTGAATTGCAGGTGGCGATTTTTGCCGCAGGCGAGCCTGTTCTGGAGTGGAGTGGCGATCGCCGTTCTCCTATCGATCTTTCTACATTTTCAATTTCCCATTCCTGCTCTGGCTCAGGTAGAGCCGCAACCCTCATCGCCGCTAAGTTTGCCTGCGCCCCAGGTGCATCCACTCCCGCCGACGTTGGCAGAATGGCAGGATTCCAGTAATCAAGGCGATTACTTTCCAGAAATTAGCCCTACCGAGTTGGGCTATCTGGTGTGGTCAAGGCTTCCAGTGAAAGTTTATGTGCAGCCGCCTACGGAAGAATTGGTGGGGGTTAACCGCTCTCCAGCCTGGTTTGAGGCAGTTACGCAAGCGATTCAGGAGTGGAATGCCTATTTGCCGCTAGAGCAGATTGATTCCTTTGAAGCGGCTGATATTTCTATTTGGCGATCGACCCCACCCATTGAAGGCTGGCAGGAAGGGAATCTCCGTGCCCGCTCTGCGGAAACCCGCTATCAGATTTATCGGGTACGTCCAGTAAACGCACCCGCCTATCTCACCCAACGCTTCAACATTTTGCTGCGGCCCAGCCAAACTGACCACTACATTCGCGCAGCGGCAAGACATGAGCTAGGTCATGCCCTGGGCATCTGGGGACATAGCTTGTCAGAAACCGATGCGCTTTATTTTTCGCAAGTTCGTAACCCTCCTCAAATATCAGCCAGGGATGTCAACACGCTCAAACGGATTTATGAACAGCCAACTCGACTAGGTTGGGCATTGGACTAGTTTGGGGCAGTCGAAACTTGTGGGGCTGAAGATTGTCCCGCCAAGTCTGAATTCAGCTGAAACACCAGGGGCGCTCCGCCTTCGCCACCACCAATCACAACTACTTTGGCATTGTCAGACGTAGCTAAACTTTCAGTTGCCTCGATCGCCCTCAACTGCAAGGCTTCAGCCGTCAAACTTTCAGCCACAATTGCCTGAGCATCTGCTACGCCTTGCGCCTCAACTCGTTTGCGTTCTGCCTCTTGGCGTTCGCGCTCCAGGGTAAACGCCATTTGCTGACTTTCCTGTTCCGCGCTTAGCTTTTCTTGAATTGCAGCTTGCAGTGTTTCAGGCAAAATCGCCTCTCGCAGGTAAGCGCCTTCTACGCTAAATCCTAACGGTTCAAGTTGTTCACTCAGTCGTTCTTGCATTTGCTCCGATACTTCCTGCCGTCGGCTAGAGTAAACCGATTCGACTGGATAACTTGCCGTGATTTCTCGAACGATAGAGCGAAACCGAGAGCGAACAATTTCTGTTTCATCATCCCCAATCGACTGGTAGAAATTAACGACCTGCTGGGGTTCCAAGCGATATTGCAAACTAACATGCAGATTGAAGGTCAACCCTTCCTGGGAAGTCACCTCAATCTCTTCGGTCACGTCTCTGAGGCGAGTTGAGAAAACTTCTAAATCAGAGAATGGATTAACCGCATGAATTCCCGGAGTGAGAGGACGCTCTGCAACTTTACCAAAGGACTCTACTACTCCAACATTGCCAGCCGAAATGATCCTTAACGTGCGTGAGAAACAAACCAGAATTGAAATTAGCCCGATGAAAGCGGCGATCGCCTGCACGCCAGAACGATTGCGAGAACTCGTCATCTTTTTGCTAGAGAAATAAACCAGTAGCGCAACTAGAGTCGTCAAGAGAGAAACAACAAAAGCCATAAACCTCTTCTAAGTAAAGATGAAAGGTCTAGCCAAACTCTTCCCACAACCCACACTAGATACAACAATTGCTCCTGAATAAATTTCGGTTTAACCACAAATTTATAAAGCTGATACCGTTTCTACATTAAGGCTGCATATTTTGGAGCGTGCTCCGCGTACGCAGAGCACGCTCCAAAATATGCAGCCTTAAAGAGAATTAGTATGAGATAACTTAAAGCTGAGATAAGAGCCAGGCACTCACTTTGCCATGATTCATCTGGCGGCTGCGACGCAGTGCTTCCTCCAGTAGTCCTATGTCTAACCCTGAAAATACCTGGGATTGGGCAATCCTACGGCTACCTCCGTTTTGCACCTCAAAGGCGATAATTTGTACATTCTGCACATCAATAATCCAGTACTCTCGCACCCCTAGCGCTTCATACAGCAACCGTTTTTCACCTTTGTCATCTGCTAAAGAAGAATAAGCGACTTCAACTACCAGATCAGGCGGCGGGTAGACATCCAGGTCGATAATTGTTGCTTCCCAGGGTACTACTTCTGCATTCGCACCCAGGTAAAAAGAAACGTCGGGTTGAGCCTCTTCACAGCCCATTTTGCGATAGGTGCAGTTGTCATGTCCGTCTAAGTCAATTCCTCGCACACTAGCGAACAGGGCGATCGCACTAATCACAATGAAATGATCGCGTGAATGGGGATTACCAAGAGGAGACATTTCGAGCCTCATGCGTCCGTTGTAGTAATAGCCTTTGGTTTCCGCATGGGCAGGATTATCAATGACCTGAAGGTACTCTTCCCAGGACGCATTCACCCAAGTGTCGGTTGGCATCTTTGCCTGTAGCTGACTCATCGCGGCACTTTAGCGACTGATATTTCTTGCTTCAGTCTAAAGCAGTTTACCTTTGGATAAGGCACCCCTTCTATAGAGTAGAATTGCCTATATTAAGCATTTGCCAACCCTCATCTCCTCATGCCTGACTACCTGGAACGTATCCTGACTGCTCGTGTGTATGATGTGGCTCAGGAAACGCCGCTCGACTATGCGCCAAATCTGTCTGCTCGGTTGAACAATCGGCTTTTG
Organism: Oculatella sp. FACHB-28; assembly: GCF_014696015.1. Lineage (NCBI taxonomy): Bacteria > Bacillati > Cyanobacteriota > Cyanophyceae > Oculatellales > Oculatellaceae > Oculatella > Oculatella sp. FACHB-28. Next base: position 71,396 of record NZ_JACJPJ010000036.1, read on the forward strand.
CTGAAGCGGGAAGATATGCAGTCGGTGTTTTCGTTTAAGCTGCGGGGTGCCTATAACAAAATGGCGCAACTGCCGCCAGACGTGCTGGCGCAGGGAGCGATCGCCGCTTCTGCGGGAAACCATGCTCAGGGAGTTGCCCTTGCCGCTCAACACTTGGGTACACGAGCGATTATCGTCATGCCCGTCACCACTCCTCAGGTCAAGGTCGATGCGGTCAGAGCCAGAGGCGGAGAAGTGGTGCTGTACGGCGATACTTTTGACGAAGCCTATGCCCATGCCCGTCAGCTTGAAGCAGAAAAAGGGCTGATTTTCATTCATCCGTTTAATGACCCGGATGTGATTGCAGGACAGGGCACGATTGGAATGGAGCTGTTGCGACAGTGTCAGAAGCCCATTCATGCAATCTTTGTGGCGATTGGCGGTGGCGGTTTGATCTCTGGAATTGCCGCCTACGTAAAACGCTTGCGTCCTGAAATTAAAATTATTGGGGTTGAACCCGTTGATGCAGACGCAATGTATCAATCGCTCAAAGCCGGACATCGGGTGCGATTGCCTCAGGTTGGCTTGTTTGCCGATGGAGTTGCGGTGCGGGAGGTGGGTGAAGAAACCTTTCGCCTGTGCCAGCAATATGTAGATGACATCATCCTGGTAGAAACCGATGATATTTGCGCTGCAATCAAAGATGTGTTTGAAGACACGCGATCGATCGTAGAACCTGCTGGAGCACTGGCGATCGCCGCTGCCAAAGCCTACGTGGAGCGAGAGCAAATTACAGAGCAAACCCTGATCGCGATCGCCTGTGGCGCAAATATGAACTTCGATCGCTTACGGTTTGTGGCAGAACGGGCAGAACTGGGCGAACGCCGCGAAGCTATCTTTGCCGTCACGATTCCTGAAGAGCGGGGCAGCCTGCGTAACTTCTGTGGATGTATTGGCAGACGCAATCTCACCGAATTTAACTATCGGATTGCGGATGAGCAGGAAGCTCACATTTTTGTGGGTGTACAAATTGAGAACCGGGCTGATGCCGTTCGGATGGCTGAAACCTTTGAAGCAAAAGGATTCAAAACCCTTGACCTAACCGACGATGAGTTAACCAAACTGCATCTGCGGCACATGGTAGGCGGGCGATCGCCCTTAGCTCACCACGAGTTACTTTACCGTTTCGAGTTTCCTGAACGTCCTGGTGCCCTGATGAAGTTTGTCGGCTCCATGCACCCCAACTGGAATATCAGCATGTTCCACTACCGCAACAACGGTGCAGACTACGGGCGGATTGTCGTGGGAATGCAGGTGCCACCCCACGAAATGGAGGAGTGGCAAACCTTCCTGGATACCCTGGGTTATCGCTATTGGGATGAGAGCCAAAATCCGGCTTATAAGCTGTTTTTGGGGTAGACGATGTTTGAAAAGCTGAATCGTAACCCAAGATATGTAAGGGCTTGGCATTCGGCGGATAGCTCCGGAATAGACCGAGATTCTTTGCCCGAACGCTAAGCCCTTACAGGGACATTCGCTAATTTTATCGAGGCACCCGAATGTACCCCCACTTGCCTCCCTGCAAATTGATGCTGTAAAAACAGCCGTCACTGTGAGTGCAACCCGTTTGCTCTCTAACCCAGGTGCCGCCGACGTTCACCTTGGCTAAACCTGCCGAAACGCTATGTAAAGCCACTGCATTAGGTATTACGGTCCATCGACCGGAGCGATCGACAAAACCAACTTGATCGCCAATACGAGCCATCGCGATGCCACCCGAGAAAGCAGTCAATACGCTGCCTCGGAATTCGTAATTGGGAAGATAGAACTGGGCTGGAATCACGGTATTGCCGTTGCGATCGATGTAGCCCCAGCGGTTTGGCGCATCAGCTACATTCATTTCAACGGCGGCTAAGCCTTCAGAAAAAGGTTCAGCATTAGCAAATTGGGGCTCAACCACCATTTCACCGCTGCGATTGATGTAACCCCAATAGCCGCTGGTTATCTGCACAGGGGCTAATCCGTCAGCAAAAGTCTTCGCGTCCCTAAATTGAGGTTCAATGGCGATTGCCCCTGTCTTATCCATGTAGCCCCAATTGCCATTAACGCTAAAACTAGCCAACCCTTCTGAAAAAGCAGTGGTGCTATACAGTCGGGGCTGAATCACAAACTGCCCTGTTTTATCAATAAAGCCAACTTCACCATTATTGGTAAAAACTCTCGCTAGTCCGTCTGAGAAGCCTTCTGGAACATAGTTGAACTGCGGCTGAATGACGAGTTGCCCAGTTCGGTCAATGAAGCCCCAACGCTCTCCTACCCGAACAGCCGCCAGTTCTTCTGAGAAGGGCAACGCTTCATCAAACTGCGGTTGAATCACAATGGTTCCTTGCGTGTCCATGTAGCCTAGCTTGCCATTTACGTAAACAGTTGCTAAGCCTGCTGAAAAGTGAGACACACCACCCATCTCGGGTGGAATTGCAAACAGGCTGTGATCGCCCCCCACATATTCCAAAGGAACGGTACGCGGTAAGTTAAGGGTCTGACACAGCAGCGCTGCTACTTCACCTCTTGTTGTAGGCTGATTGGGGCGAAGCTGACGCACATTAGGATAGTTGACCACAATGCGTCCAACGGTTCCCGCAGCGATCGCCCGTCGTGCGTAAGCTGGTACCTGCTGGGCATCGTCAAAATATCGCTGTAGGGTTACTTCTGCTGCTTCAGAGCTACTCATGTTTGCGGCATTGGCGAGGATGGCGATCGCCTGAGTCCGAGGAATTGGCTGTGACGGTTGAAAGCTGCCATCTGGATAGCCAGAGAAAAACTGCCGCGCATAAGCATCTCGAATTGCCCGATAAGCCCAGTGGCTAGACGGCACATCGCTGAAAGCAGGCGCTTGTCGAGTTGGCTCAACCCGCGAGAAGGCATTGAGCATCAGAATCGCAAACTCTGCACGGGTGACTGTCGATTGAGGTCTGAAACTGTTGTCAGGATAGCCACTGACGAGGCGCTGACTCGACAACTGGTTGATGCAGGGATTTGCCCAATGGCTTTGCGTATCAGAAAAAGCAAGGGCGATCGGGCTAACCATACCCCATAGAGTGACAGTCAGGAGTGAAACTTTACTTCTCAGAAGAATCGGTTTCAATAGATTCATAACCATAAATTGAGATGGATGAGGGTGTTCGTCACAAAGCACAGAACTTAATATGCTCTCTTCAAACGTTAAGATCTAAATTTCGCCTGTGAGTGTATAAAAATTAATGGTTAAACCGATAGCTAAAATACTCACTTTTGCAGTTCTGTTGATCTGCTTGACCTGCTTTTTGACCTTCTCCTTGTCCAACCAAGCTGCTTGGGCATTCACATCTACACCGTTACTCACTCTAGAGGACTTGCCGCCTGGGTTTACTTACTATTCGAGTGAGGGGATGCAAAACAGCTCCTCCGGGGCGATCGCCAACTGTGAGGCGGCTGAAGCTCAGGGATATGCCTTTGCCTTGCAGCAAGACGGTGAGATCATTGAACGGGTTTGTGTGACCTCATCGCCAATCAGCAATATCTTTGGGGATAGTGAGTCAAATTCTGCTCTTGGTGAGGCATTTTTGGATGCCATGTTAAGCAATCCAGATGCATTATCTCAACTGTTGGGGCAAGAAAAACCGGCAGATTTAGAATTCCTGGAATTAAAAGGTATTGGTGATTCAGCAGTTGGGTTTAGAGGAACAGTAGAGGCGATCGGTGCAGCAGACATCGGGCTATTTCGCAGAGGTGCAATGCTCAACACCGTGTTTATCATTCACCCAAATCATCCAACGCCGCTTACATCTCTGCAAGAAATTGCGTCCAAGTTAGACGAACAAGTGAAGCTTTCTGTAGGAGAAAGCCCGTTCACACCCGCAACAAGCTAGATTCAAACTAGAAACTAGATCAGTGTGCGACCTACTAGAGAACTAGCTTGATAGATCCCTTCTTGCTTGGTTTCGGTTAGCTAATATATCGGTTATATCAGTAGGTTCTATTTTCATAGCGAAAGAGCAAATATAGGTATCAGTTCAGGTAAAGTACCTCAGTTATGTTCTATATGAAAGCGGGTGCGATAGAACGCTTGATTGAGCAGGGTTTTTCATCTACTTAAGGTTAAGTCAAGCAGAACGAGATTGCCGTAATGGTAAGGAACTAATGCTGTGACGCTTCGCCACAAGACGCTCTTGATCATTGCGGCTACTTTGCTGGGTTTGCTGCTGGTGCTGTCGCTGGTTCTCTCCCGGATTTGGTTGACCGGGTTTGAACGGGTTGAAATACAGCAGACTTACCAGAATGTTCAACGAGTCTCAGATGCGATCGCCAATGATATGGCAGAGTTAGAGGCAATGGTAGGGGATTGGTCGCCTTGGGATGAAACCTATCAGTTCATTGAAGATCGCAACGCAGCATACATTGCAGGAAATTTAGATAACAGTTCCATTGCTAATTTCAAACTAAATCTTGTTGTTTACATCAACCAAGCTGGGAAGATTGTTTTTGCTCAAGGTTTTGATCTTCAAAAGCATGAAGTCACTCCTTTGCCCTCAGGCTTACAAGAACACCTGACTAATCATCCCCGTTTGGCGCGTCACGCTGAACTTGAGAGCAAACTGAGCGGCATTCTGATGCTGCCCGAAGCCCCCTTTCTAGTTGCCTCACAACCGATTCGACGCAGCGATCGCTCTGGCCCCATACGAGGCACTTTAATTTTTGGACGATGCCTGGATGCATCTAAATTTAAGAAGCTGGAAGCATTAACTCACCTATCGATCGCTGCTTTTCCTGCACAACAGCCCTTGCCTGAGGACTTTCGGGCAGCACAGATGGCTCTAGGTGACTCTTCATCCATTTATGTAGAACCCCTAAGCCGCGATCGCATTGCTGGCTATACTCAAATCCGCGACATCTACAACAATCCTGCTCTGCTGATACGGGTAGACAGTGAGCGAGACGTTTATCACAAGGGGCTAAGAAGCTGGAGGTACTTGATTCAAGTCCTATTCTCTACTGGTTTGCTGTTTGGCATCGTCACCCTAGTGCTACTAGAAAAGCTCGTTTTATCCAGACTAACCAGGCTGAGCCGGGAAGTTAGCAATATTCGTGATACCGAAGACTTATCCTTGCGCTTACAGGAGGGTGGTCGCGACGAGCTGTCCCGTTTGATTAGGATGCTCAATCAGTTGTTAGTCACATTAGAACACTCTCAGCAAGCATTGAGTCAATCCAAAGAGGAGTTAGAGCAACGAGTTGAACAGCGTACTATCGACTTAAGACGCACCAATGAAGACCTGTTGGCAGAAATGGCAGAACGTCACCAGGTGGAACTGCAACTGCGTAGCTCAGAAAACTATCTGCGAACATACGCTCAGCAGCTAGAACAAGCTCTATGGCAACTGAAAGAAACCCAAACTCAGCTCATTCACAGTGAGAAGATGTCTTCTCTCGGACAGCTTGTCGCAGGCGTTGCCCATGAAATTAATAATCCCCTAACTTTCATTGCGGGCAATCTCACTTATGCCAACAGTTACATTCATGATTTGCTGGGGTTGCTGGAGCGCTATCAACAACACTATTGCTGCCCTGCACCCGAAATTCAGGCAGAAGCTAACTCAATCGACCTGGATTTCTTGATAGATGACCTGCCCAAGCTGCTGTCCTCTATGGAGGTTGGAGTCGATCGCATCCAAGAGATTGTTTTGGCATTGCGAAACTTCTCTCGCATTGATGGTGCAAATTTCAAACCATCCGACCTGCACGAAGGACTTGAAAGTACGCTGCTCATTCTGCAAAGCCGACTTAGAGCCAAGTCAGGATTTGCTGGCATTACTATCATCAAAGAGTATGGTGATCTGCCTTTAGTGGAGTGTGATGCCGGACAGATTAATCAAGTTTTTATGAATATTCTGAGCAATGCAATTGATGCACTAGAGGAATATCAGCAGCACTTTCAGTTACATCCGGAGCTATCAGCAACAATCTGGATCAGAACTCAGAGGCTCAATTCTCAACGGATTGCTATTCGGATTGCAGACAATGGGTCAGGTATTTCCGAAACCACTCAACGTCAATTGTTTGACCCTTTCTTCACGACTAAATCGGTCGGTAAGGGAACAGGGTTAGGGCTATCCATCAGCTATCGGATTATCACCGAAAGGCATGGAGGAAACTTACAGTGTATTTCCACACCGGGGCAAGGAGCTGAATTTATCATCGAGTTGCCAATTCAACAGGAGGTTTTGAATGAGGAGCACAATTAAGAATTAAGTTGCTGGGGCGCTCCTAAATTTCCAAACAAATCAAAGGGCTGATTGCACTCGTTGAATCAACTCATCTAGATGCTGTTCACAGAATTGTTCTGCTTGCTCTAGGGGAATCCCTCGTTCAACCGCATAGGTTTCGAAGGCATTGTAAATCATCGCTTTGGATATCTCTTTTTCTGCTTCTCCAACTGCCCAACGATGTTCAATGCAGCTTTGAATGATTAGATTCACCAGTTGTTGCTCTTGGCGAAAATCAGCCAGAAGCTGCTCAGCAACGCTTTGGGGAGAGAGGTCGGACATTGAATCAGTCACTCAAAAACTCACTTTATACGGCCAGTTCCACAATTTCTGCGTGGACAGCTTTTCCCTCTACGCGCAGGTGAGCCACTGAGATCGGTAACTTAAATCGTCGTGGCCCAGCACTTCCTGGGTTGAGAAAAAGAATTCCATGGTTTTCTACAATCGACGGCTTGTGGGAATGTCCGCTAATCACAACCTGTACACCGGTGGTTTCAAACAGATTGAACTCTCGTCCGATGTGCAGGATATGAACGGATACATCTTCAATTTTGAGAGTTTGACGTTCAGCGATCGCCTTTGCCCATTCATCCGTATCATTGTTGCCACGCACTGCAACTACAGGGGCGATCGCTTCCAACTCTGCCAAAACTTCCGGGTTACCAATATCCCCCGCATGAAGAATTAGCTCAGAATTTGCCAGAGCCGCTACTGCTTCAGGGCGCAACAGCCCGTGTGTGTCAGAGATTACGCCAACCTGCATGTCTTCCTCAGAGTGTTCAAAATTGCTTCCTGATCGTGATTTATCGGGATTTCCTTTCTCTAGTGTAGTTCTCAGATCTATTTGGCAAAAAAATTAGGGGTATAAGATTGCGATCGCCATGTTTTAATTCGTTACAAAATTGAAATTTGACGTTAGCCTACCTCCTGATGATGTGAAAGCCAAATCAACCGAAAATACTGAAGCGAGGAGCAAAAAAGAACTTTGAGAGAGTTTTCTAGAAAAACAGGGATTATTTTTTGCAGCCGAAAGTTTGATTTGATTTCAACCGGATGAGAATTAACGCAGTGTCTTTAGGATATGTATTATTTCACTACCTTGAAAGGCAGATAACATAAAAGAACCCGTGAAATGCCTATTTTTTATAAAAGTTTAAATTTCTCAGCCTAAGATATGAGCTATTTATTTTATGGTCAAGCGATCGCTCCGAGTATCCCTTTCTGGTATTCAACAGGCTAAACGAGCCTTTGCTCTCAAAGGCTGGACTCAGGAAAATTTAGCAGGGGAGGTAAACCTAAAGACCCGCCAGCCGATCTGGCGATTTTTCACGGGGCAACCTGTTGATCGCCAGGTTTTTCTATCTATCTGCTCGATCCTTGACTTAGATTGGCGAGAAATCTCAGACAGTCCGCCGGTCGATTTTTTAGACCCTGGAGAGATAGGTGGGACTATTCCTCTAGATATTGATCGGTTGACGCAACAGGTGCGATCGCAACATCGAGATACCATTCAAACCCAATGCGGAATCTTCAGTTGCTCGACATCAGCCATCCAGTTAGCCTGGATGACATCTATGTGGATGTAAATATTCTGGAGGAAATTGCCAGCCAACAGTGGTTTGAAATTGCTGATTTGCAAAACTTGAAGCCCACCGAATTCGATCGCGTAGGTTTGGGAGCGGTTGAGCAAAAGCAAATACCAGGAATGCAGGCGGTTGAAACCTACTCAAAGCTGAGGGTATTGGGCAAACCAGGCGTAGGCAAAACCACTTTTTTGCAGCATCTAGCGATTCAGTGCAACCAAGGTGAGTTTGCTGCCCATCAAGTGCCAATCTTCATTGCCCTGAGAGATTTTGCTGAAGAATCCAGAGATACAGGCAAGTTTAGCCTCTTAAGCTATATCCGTCAGACCTTTCTCACCACCGGAATTTCAAACCCGTCGGTGCTGGAAGCTCTGCTGCAAGCGGGGCGAGTTTTGCTATTGTTGGACGGCATGGATGAGGTGCTGAATCAGGACATCACACCAGTTCTGAGAGAGATTCGCAAATTCTCTAACCAGTATCACCGCAACCGATTTGTTGTGTCCTGTCGCACTGCTGCCCAACGGCTGCAGCTGCAAGGGTTCACGGATGTAGAAGTCGCTCCCTTTACTCAAGCTCAAATTATTGTCTTCGCGCAAAAGTGGTTTTTGGCGCTCACCCAAACAACAACTCGATCAGGACAGGAGCAGGCTGCTCAGTTTATTCAGAAGCTAGACTTGCCAGAAAACTGGCAGTTTCGGCAACTGGTGGTCACCCCTTTGTTTTTGCATCTCGCCTGCTGGGTGTTTCATGGTCAAGAAAAGTTTCCAACTAAGCGAAGTGAGTTTTATAAAAAGGGTTAGATCTGCTGCTGGGCCAATGGGATGAAGCGAAAGGAGTTGAACGCGATGATGTGTATCGAGGGTTTTTGTTACCCCAAAAACTGAGGCTGTTGAGTCAGCTAGCAGCAGTAACCTTTGAACAGGGGCAGTATTTCTTTGAGCAGCGCACGATCGAGCAATATATCGGTGACTATTTGCGGAACTTGCCGGGTGTGCCCTTAGAGCCAGAGGAATTGCAACTCGAAAGCGAGGACATGTTAAATGCGATCGAGGCACAGCACGGGTTATTGACCGAGCGGGCAAGAGGAATTTTTTCGTTTTCCTATCTGGCATTTCAAGAATACTTCACGGCGCGCAAAATTGTTGCCAGCCACAACTTGCGGGCACTAGAGCAAACCCTGGGAGGACTGGTCAGCCACATTACCGATCAGCATTGGCGCGAAGTTTTCTTGTTGACAGCTGCCATGTTGCGGAGTGCCGATTCCCTGGTGCAGTTGATGAAGCAACAGATTGATGGATTGGTTGCTCAAGACCCCTATTTGCAGGAATTTTTGATGTGGGCTAGTCAAAAATCCCAAACCCTTTCATCTCAACCCAAAGTTGCAACTTCACGAGCGTTTTACCTTGCTCTTGCCCAAAATCCCCATACAGCGACTCACTTTGCTTTAGCTAGTACCCTTGATCAAGGGATGTTTTTAGATGCGGCATTAGACAATTTACTGCTAGAGTGTGCCATTAATCACAGTCAGGATTTTGCCCATGCGAATGCGTGTGGCGAAGCACTTAACAACATTATGGTAATGGTTTTAGATGCGGGATTTTACAAGTCGCTCCAACAGTTGAGAGACCAGTTACCCTCTCCTAATCAAAATCAAGAACGGTTTCAGGTTTGGTGGCAAACTCACTATTCTGCCTGGATAAAACAATTGCGGGACACAACTGCCGATTACCGAAATATTCACCATTCCTGGCAGTTTAGCCCTGAGCAAAAGCAAGTGCTGCAAAGCTACTACGATGCCAATCAGCTTCTAGTCGATTGCTTGAATAGTAACTGTGAAGTCACAGCAGCAATCCGGCAAGAGATTGAAACTACATTGCTGCTGCCTCAAAAGGAATTAGAGGATCGGGAATGGCAAGGAGATTAAATTGATCAGTCACTCGTTTGGATTTTACGGTATTGCTTCTTTTGGAATTATTTTGTTGCGATATTTTCTGGTGGCAGGAGGAACTTACTTATTGTTCTACTCGCGATTCAGTCAATCCTTTGTTGATCGTAACTTGCAACACCGAACTCCTTCTTGGCGATCGATTCAACGCGATATTCAACTCTCTGTTCTTTCAGCAGGGGTGTTTGCGCTGGCGGCAGCATTTACTCTATCCGCTTACAGTTGGGGCATTACTCGACTGTATAGCCACCCTCAACAGTATGGGCTGTGGTATCTGGGGATGAGTTATGTCGCGGTGTTAGTTCTCCAAGATACCTACTTTTACTTTACCCATCGCTTATTTCACCACCCAAATCTCTTTCCCTGGCTGCACCAGGGACATCATCGCTCGCACCATCCTACCCCGTGGACTTCATTTGCCTTTGACCCCTTAGAGGCAGTTGTTCAGTCCTTTTTCCTGATCGGCATCATTTTTGTTATACCGTTGCATTTCGTCACGCTGATTGCGGTTCTCACAACGATGACAGTATGGGCAGCATTAAACCATCTTGGAATCGATCGCTTACCCGCTTCATTTCCTCACCACTGGTTTGGTCGGTGGTTTATTGGACCTGCCCATCATTCCATTCATCATCTCAAGTACACCACCCATTACGGGCTGTATTTTACTTTTTGGGACATCTTACTCGGCACTGATGATCCTAGCTATAGGAAGAAAATTAGCGATCGCCAGCCTAGTCTTTGATGCATGAATTCAAAAAATTTCTAACCTATTATGTTGGAGTTAATCAACTCATTCACGAAATCAAACGCTGATCTGTCACCTTGGTGATTGACCGAGAGCAGTGAACGAGCCAATCCGTGAGACTAATTGGGGGTTGGCGAACTAGATTCGGCTTTCATTTCAATCTTTAAGGAGCTGACTCATGAGTGTTATCAAAAAATTAATCGTGGATGCTGATGCCGAATGTCGCTATCTCACACCGGGAGAGACGGAGCAAATCAAGCGTTTTGTGGTGAGTGGCGATCGCCGCCTGAAACTGGTCAGAGTTTTAACGGAAAGTCGCGATCGCATTATTAAGCAAGCCGCCAACCAATTATTCCAGCGTCGTCCCAGCCTCGTCTCACCCGGTGGTAACGCTTATGGTGAGGCTATGACTGCAACTTGCCTGTGAGATTTAGACTACTACCTGCGCTTAATTACCTACAGCGTGGCGGCTGGAGAAACAACTCCTCTTGAGGAAATTGGGGTAATTGGAGTCCGCCAAATGTATCATTCTCTCGGCACTCCCATTGATGCTGTAGCTGAAGGCGTGCGGGCAATGAAAGGTGCCACAACCACAATATTGTCGCCAGAAGAGTCTACTGAAGTTGGTTCTTACTTTGACTACTTGATTAACGCACTTCAATAGCTGTATCTAATTTCATTTCCTCAGGGGTTCAGTGCAAGACTTGAAGCGCTGACAAACTTCTCTTATTGCGTTATTCCATCCCGAATCGAGCTGTAGTCAATCAAGTCTTACAGTAAATCAAACAGCACCGCTTCAAAGTACTAGAAAAGCCAGCTAAACCCGCTTTACCCAAGGTTTAGAATGCAAAGTTTCAGAATACGGATGATTCAATGACCCCTCACACAAGGCTACTGAAACAGTTGTCCAAACAAACCTTTCTAAGGGGGGATTGGCAAGCTGATCCTATTAATCTTGATCAGTTTATGAGTAGTAGACGACTATGCCCGTGTTGCTCAAATGTTTTGCTCCGTCATGTTTGTTTTGGTAGGTTTTACTGGCGTTGTAGGCATTGTCACCAGGTAATACCAGTCATAAAAGACAGAATTACATTTGCCACTTAAACAAGCTTGTCGTATCAGTTCATTTGCTCCAATCTTCATCATTACAAGCGAGGAATCAATATGTCGATAACGAATGAACTCTTGCTTAATCCTGGTTTACTTAAAAATGTGGAAATCCTTGTAGTAGACAACGACCGCGACAGCAGGGATCTGTATGCTTGTCTACTAGAAAGCTATGGGGCAAAAGTGACCACAATTAGCTCAATCAAATCTGCATTAGACTTTTTAGACTGGTACATTCCTACCATTCTGATTTGCGACATAAGATTTCTGGGCGAAAGCATTCATCCACTCATTCAACACGTCAGGCATTTTACGCTCAGCACGGGCAGAATGCTCCCAATCATGGTTACTTCGGCTAGTTCTCTCACAAGCTTTGCTCAACAGCGGAGATTGGAGGTTGAAGCATATTTGCTCAAGCCTATTGACCTTAACCGCTTTGTCCAGGAGATCTGGAAACTGACACTCCTATCCAGTGTTGCCTATCCGCTTAACCTTCAAGATTGGAGCACATTGTGTTCGAGTGTTGAAGTCAGTTGTATCGATGCATGAAGTCTTTGTCTCCAGTTGGTTTTCTACTTGCTTCGATCGCTGTAGTCACCTGGATCAACGGACGCAAATAGACCCTTCTTTTATCTCACGGGAATGTTACTGCTATTAGCCCGGCCGTTGTTGACAGACTTTTAGCAGTACCAATTCTGATTGCAAAATTTCAATACGTTCTGATGCAACTCATACAATTCAAACACCTGCATCAACATTATTTCAATCGTTCCTATGCGATGTTGCTTAACAGTATAAAAATGATGCTTCATCTAAATTTAGCTTCAACTCGAAATCATGACTTACTTGCTTTCTCTTTTAACGACTGAATCTTCTCAAGAAGCTGCTCAGATCCTTTGCTATCACATGAATGACACAAACAATATTCAAGTCATTCGGGTGATGGTGGGGTGAAGTGTCATTTTGAGCGGGTCGTTTTCCCCGAAGAGCGTGTTTTGTTTGAAGCATCGTTAGAATCTTACTTAGAAATCTATTCATTCCTAATTAATAAGACAAAATCAAGAAAAATTGACTGCAAATCTTTGCAATTTGATGACGGATTCGGTCTTCAAAAAACTTTTTAATTAAAGTTTTTAGGCTAGATTTCTTAGGCTAAATTCTTATGGATTAGAAACACTATGGCAATTAATAAAAGCAGTACCATGCGAGTTTTGTTACTTTATCCTCTTTTTCCAAAATCATTCTGGTCTTTCGACAAGGCTCTTGAACTGATTGGGCGCAAAGTTTCTCTGCCGCCGTTGAGTTTGACCACTGTTGCAGCTATCCTGCCTCAAACTTGGGAGTTTCGCCTGGTAGACCGAAATGTTGGTTATGAGAGTGAAGCAGATTGGTACTGGGCAGATCTGGTGATCGTCTCCGGCATGATTGTGCAAAAAGAAGACATGCTGCATCTGATTGAAGCAGCAAAGCGACGGGGCAAACGAGTTGCAGTTGGAGGCCCTTACGTTACTTCTGTTCCTGATGCTGCACGAGCGGCTGGAGCCGACTTTTTGGTGTTAGATGAGGGTGAAATTACCTTACCCCTATTAGTCGAAGCTCTGGAACGAGGAGAGACTACAGGAGTTTTTCGCTCCAATGGTGAAAAACCAGATGTCACAACTACCCCTCTTCCGCGATTTGATCTGCTCAACCTAAACGCTTACAGCGATATGTCAGTCCAGTTTTCGCGGGGTTGTCCCTATCAGTGTGAATTCTGCGACATTATTGTGCTGTATGGACGAAAACCTCGCACGAAGACACCCGCGCAACTCTTAGCAGAGTTGCAAAAGCTCTACGACTTGGGATGGCGGCGATCGATCTTCGTTGTAGATGATAACTTCATTGGCAACAAACGAAATGCCAAGCTAATGCTGCGAGAACTAGCTCCCTGGATGGCAGAATGGGGCTATCCCTTCAGTTTTTCAACCGAAGCCTCTGTCGATTTGGCACAAGATCAGGAATTGCTAGATTTAATGATTGCTGCAAATTTCGGTGCTGTCTTTTTGGGAATTGAGACTCCAGATACTGATAGCCTGTCTCTGACTCAAAAGTTTCAAAATACGCGCAACTCGCTAATAGAATCTGTTCAAACTATCAATCGAGCGGGACTGCGAGTGATGGCAGGATTCATTATTGGGTTTGATGGCGAGAAATCAGGGGCAGGCGATCGCATCATTGACTTTGTGGAAGCTACGGCTATTCCCCAGGCTCATTTCAGTATGCTGCAAGCCTTACCCAATACTGCTCTATCGCAGCGCTTGCAAAAAGAAGGAAGATTACTCGAAACGGGGGAGGCTAATATTCATCAAACCACGTTAATTAATTTTGTTCCTACCCGTCCCCTAGTAGAGATTGCTCACGAATATGTCCGCTGCTTTTGGGATTTATATGAACCCGATCGCTACCTGGCACGGGTCTATCGCCATTTCATTGACATGAAACCCAAACCTCATAAGAAAAAATTCAAGCTGCCAGCACTCATAGACCTGCGAGCCCTGTTCATTATTTGCTGGCGACAAGGGTTAAAACGCAACACCCGCTGGCAGTTTTGGCAGCAGTTGTTTTCAATCATTCAGCATAATCCAGGCGTATTCAAACACTACCTGACTAATTGCGCGCATCTAGAACACTTCATCGACTACCGCCAAATTGTGCGAGATGAAATTGAAGCTCAACTAATTGATGATTCGCCCATCGAATCGAAAGCCACTGAGTTGATAGCACCTCGATCAGCCTAGGAAAAGCCTTGCAGATGCTTTGCGATTTCAGCAGCTTCAACTAATGGATTAATTTTGTTTTTAATAACCACAACCTATAGAGTGTATGATTTTGCACAGTTGATGCCGTGGTCGGCACTCTGTTAGCGTAATTCAATCATCATTGAAATAGACTATGATGATGTTGTAAGGTTTGCAAAAAGGACACCCACGAGCTACACCAAAAGCCGAGGGAAAACCTTCAACCTTCCTGAAAAGCATCGCAGCGATGGCAGTGAACAAATTTCGGCTGAAGTCCAAGCTAATATTCGCTCTGATGGCGCTCGACTGATTGCTACTCGTTTTACGGTTGGTTACATCTCAGACGATGAAGGTCTCATCAATAACTACGCAATTGAGCCTATCATTTCTGTTTCAGCATATTCTTTACGACAACAGCGACACTATGCTTCTCTAAGAACGGGAACTGTACTCTCTGTCGCTTCAATAAGGTTCGTTGCATTGGCTACTAGCTAGGAATTTATAGCCTGGTTAGATTGCAGCAAGTTGTTCTACTGAACTTAAACAGCTTGCTGTCATCATTCACTCAATACAATCTAACTGTCAACCTTTAAGCTTTTACGGATATAGCTGTATTCCTTTTCCTGAAACTGTTCTACCTTGCATGGAACAGTTACATCCATCTATCACTTTTGACAGATTCAATGTAGTCCAAATTTTGGAGTTTTCTATGACTTTTACAACCGAATCTGCTCGCTCTATTTTTCCTGATACCAAGGTTTCTGCTGTTGTTCCAAAAACAATTGAGCAATTTGACAAACTCAAAGCAGAAGACCAACTGGCATTAATTTGGTTTGCCTTCACTGAGATGGGTAAAACGATCACGATTGCGGCTCCGGGTGCCGCCAACATGATGTTTGCTCAGAGCACTCTTGACCAGATTAAGCAAATGTCACCTGCTGAGCAAACGCAGGTGATGTGTGATTTAACCAACCATGCGGATACACCCATTTGCCGGACCTATGGTTCTTTCACCATGAATATCAAACTCGGCTTCTGGAATCAGTTGGGAGAATGGATGGAAAAAGGACTTGTCGCTCCGATTCCTCAGGGCTATCAGCTTTCTTCTCAGGCAAATGCGGTGTTGAAGTCGATTAAGAATGCTGATCCGGGACAGCAAATCACTATTCTCCGCAGCACCGTAGTCAATATGGGGTTTGACTCGCAGGATTTAGACAGTCCTAAAAAGGTTGCTGATCCGGTTGTGATACCCACGGAGATGGCAAACCGAACCCAAATCCAAATTGAAGGTGTAACTCATCCAACAGTTTTGAGCTACATCGACAATATGAACGCTAATGACTTTGAGGTCGCTGTTGACCTATTTGCGCCCAATGGTGCCCTACAGCCTCCCTTTCAAAAACCAATCTTGGGTCGCGACTTGATTCTTGCGTATATGCGAGAGGAATGCCAGGGGCTGAAGCTGATGCCCGAGCAGGGCGTTGTGGAAAGTGTGGAAGAGGGGTATACCCCAATCAAAGTGACTGGCAAGGTTCAAACTCCCTGGTTTGGTAGTAGCGTGGGCATGAATATTGCATGGCGGTTTTTGCTTGATCCGGAAGGCAAAATCTTCTTTGTCGCGATTGATCTGCTGGCTTCACCCAGGGAACTGTTGACCTTAGTACGTCGCTAATTTTCTAGTTTTGGGTCAATTGATTGTGGCTGGGTTGTGAGAAGTGCAAGCGCTCTGCTGAAGTTCGGTTCTCACGATCCATGCGTTTCATAGGATTTGTGTGCGATCGCTTCCAACCCAATATTTTTATCTCTACATTTCGTGAAGCGCTTAGATAGCTCGAAGATGCTATTTCAACTCGATATTCACCTTAATAAAACCAACTCGATCGAAGGACAAAATTATGGATGCTCAAGAGATTTTGAGACTCTACTCCACAGGACAACGAGATTTTAGTCATGTAAACCTGGTTCAAGTCTGCCTAACCAATGCAAAGTTAATTGGGGCAACGCTGATTGGAGCCGAGTTGATTGGGGCTGATTTACGTGGAGCAGATCTGACTGAGGCTCATCTCAACCAAGCAAAACTGAATCAAGCCAACCTAGCTAATGCAGAAATGATTCAAGTTTGCTTAACTCACGCTGATTTGAGTGGGGCAGACCTCAGTGGAGCAGATTTGACTCACGCTGATCTGAGTGGGGCAGACCTCAGCGGAGCCAATCTAGGGGGGGCAGATTTGCGGCAAGCCAACCTGGGTAGAGCAGATTTGAGCGGGGGAGATTTGCGGTGTGCAGATTTGACGGGTGCGGATTTACGGCAGACAAATCTTAGCCACACAAATTTAGATGGGGCATATCTGGGTGAAGCAGATTTAACGGGGGCAAATATTCAAGGAGTAAATATGGATAGAGCAAGGTTGAGCAAAACTAAAATGCCGAATGGAACTACACATAACTAACCACTCAGACGGGCGTTTAAGCAAGTCATTGCAAACTAGAATCGAGATATAAACAGCGACAACGCTACACGTTGCGAGGCAGCCAAAATGGATGCCAATGAAGTTTTGAAGGATTATTTAGAATCTGCCAATTGTCTAGGTGATTGAGCAACAATCTGCCGCTGGTTAGAGGCGCAGTTAGCTAAGTAGTACTGCTAATCATTGTCTAAGGTATGTTGAAAATTTTGATTGAGGAGATCTTATGTCAAAGCAAAGAAAAAGCAATAAAGAACCTAAAAAACCAAAAGCCGTTTCTGATGAAACCCGAAAACAGAAGAAAGACCTCAAAAAGCATGATGGAAGAACATCAGGGCTATTTGGCTCTTCAAAATAGACTTTCACTAATGCCTTTTGATTTTGCTCTTATTCTGTAAAGTGCGATCGCTTGATTGCTTTAACTTCCACCGCTTATTCAAGATAAGCAGGTGGATTTTTTTATCAGCTCAATCACCCTAATCCCGTTTTTATGAGGTTGCATCTTTTGATTTAGATTGTGAAACTATGTAAATAATTTGTTATACTAGTTTACATAGCGCAATAAATAAGTCAAAATTTTGTTCCTGATTGGCGAAAACCTAATGCTCACGCTCACATAGATTAATTCACCTCTCTCAAATGCTGAGTGTGATCAGTCAGTTTCGGCTCAAGTTTTAAAACCGTTAGTGCGTTACTAGATTCAAAGCTTTTGTTTTTTATTAGAAGGCAGTTATGAACCAATCAATTGAACTCACTTTAGATCAAGAATTTAGCCTCCGGATCTTTGCAGATCAGGTAAAACAGATGTCTCATGAGCAGGCGCAAGAATTTTTGGTTGAACAACACAGACTTATGATGTCTCAAAAGACGATGTATCAGAATCTTTTGAAGCATGAATGGAAGTTGGATTTGGATAGCGTTTCTTCCTAAACCGGAAGGTGATGTTTGACCTCTACACTTAATCGGAACCTGATGTAAGTCAGTCCTTCTCTACAAAGAAGTCTGCTGCTCTGGAGTTATGCCAAACCAGCGCTGGTCAAATTCGTTGAGTGCTTGAACTTGCGATCGCAGCCATTCTTCAAATCGCTCTTGTAGCAGTCGTTTTTGCATCGGTTCATCTAACTGAGCAGGAAGGCGCTCTTCTAAGCGCATGACCAAACACCAGTTCCCCAGAACTAGGGTTTGGACTTCACCAATCTGGCTGTGATGGAGCAGACCAGCGAGTTTTGTATTCAGGGCACCCAGTTCGACGGTGTAACTCCCTATAGCGTCGAGTCCCGATATTTTGTCGATGTTGCCGTTAGGGGAATAAGTTCCCCTAACGGCAATTTTTCTTCCATCAACCTCACTATCCCGAACCAGATCTTGCGCCACTCGAATATTGACAAAGAGTCAGAGCAAAGGTCAGATAAATGTCGGCTGTGCAAGATTAAGCGTTCTCGTTCAGCTTTAACGCTCGACTGGCATTGAGAATTGCCAGCAGTGCAACACCCACATCAGCAAAAACAGCTTCCCAGAGTGTTGCCACGCCAAATACTCCCAAAATGATAAATAGCCCCTTAATCGCCATTGCCAGCACAATGTTTTGCACTACGATTTTGCGTGTCTTTCTGGCTATCTGAATCGCTTCTACCACTTTGGATGGCGCATCGGTCATAATCACTACGTCTGCTGTCTCTATTGCAGCATCGGAACCTAGCCCACCCATGGCCATTCCAACATCGGCTCTTGCAATCACGGGTGCATCGTTGATGCCATCTCCGACAAAGACAACTTTGTCTTTACCAGATTGACTCAGTAACCTTTCAATTGCCTCAACTTTGCCTTCGGGTAATAACTCAGCAATATAGGAATCTAAACCCAATTGTCTGGCTACAGTTTGAGCAACCTGTTTGTTGTCACCTGTCAGCATCACGGTTTGCTTGATGCCAACTCGCTTGAGATCTCGGATGGCTTGTGCTGCATCTTCTCGAATTTCATCTGCAATGAGAATATAACCCGCGTAGTGATTGTCTACTGCTAGATGAACCACCGTTCCTTCTACCTGGCAGGTATCGTGATCAATGTTTTCTTGGTGGAGGAGGCGATCGCTTCCTGCTAACACGTTCTGATTGTTCACCTTAGCTCGAATACCACAGCCTGCTATTTCCTCGTATTCAGTCACATCTGCATGATTAATTGGTTGACTATGTGCCGCTCGAATTGATTGAGCAATAGGGTGGTTGGAGTGAGATTCGGCTTTTGCTGCTAGGGTGAGCAATTCTGACTCTGAAAACCCATTTTTTGTCACAACTTGGGTGACTTTAAAAACTCCTTGAGTTAACGTTCCAGTTTTATCAAAAACAACAGTTTTAACAGCGGTAAGAGTGTCAAGAAATACCGAACCTTTGACAAGAATTCCGCGTTTCGCGGCTCCTCCTACGCCTCCAAAGTAGCCCAATGGAATGCTGATCACCAGTCCACAAGGACAAGAAATGACGAGCAATACTAGAGCACGATAAATCCACTCTGCATGAGTTGCACCAGGAATTAGCAAGGGAGGAAAGAGGGCGATCGCCAACGACAAAATCACAACTACAGGCGTGTAATATCGGGCAAACCGAGTAATAAACTTCTCAGTTTGTGCTTTTTTAGCAGTCGCATTCTCGACTAGATCTAAAATTTTGGCGATCGAAGATTCTTCAAATGGCTTTGTGACTCGCAGGGTTAATACTCCAGTCTGATTAATCATGCCTGCCAAAACAGATTCTCCAACTTTGACCGTGCGTGGAACAGATTCTCCCGTTAGTGCTGAAGTGTCAATCTGAGAACTGCCCTCAAAAATCTCACCATCCAGCGGAATTTTCTCACCTGGCTTAACTAGAATTAGCTCACCGACATTCACCGTTTCTGGTGAGACAGCTTTGATCAAACCATTTACTTTCACATTGGCAGTGTCAGGGCGAATTTCTAGTAAGGCTTTAATCGAACGGCGCGATCGCCCCACCGAGTATTCCTGAAATAACTCTCCAACCCGATAGAACAGCATCACAGCAACAGCTTCAGGCAATTGGTGAATAGCGATCGCTCCAACCGTGGCGATGGTCATCAAGAAGTTCTCATCAAACACCTGCCCTCTGAGAATGTTGCGTCCAGCAATCTTTAACACCGTCCAACCCGCAATTAGATAAGCAGGAATGAAGACTGCGTATTCTCCAAAGCTGTAGGGGGTGTTGTGCAGAACCTCCTCAAAAATCATGCCTCCGACTAAAAGAGCCACGACTATGAGCACTGGAAGGAGTTCTGTCTTGAGCGCAAACTCGCCGGTTCCATGACCGTGGTGGTGATCGTGGTTGTGATGATGTTCATCGTCATGCCCGTGATGATGGTCGTGGCTATGCTCGTGATCTTTGGAGTAATGAGTTTTAGCGTGAGAGTGTGCTGTAGGAGTGACGATGGTGTAGCCCAAAGCATTGATGCGATCGCGAAGCGTTGACTCATTCACCTGCTGTGAATCGTAAGAGACGATCAAGCGCTCAGTCGTAGAACTGACTGACACCTCAACCACACCTGCTACTTTTTGCAAGGCTGTCTCAATCTTTGCGGCGCAGCTTGCACAGTCCATACCGCCTATCTGCATCTGCTGAGTTTTAAGCGCTGGAGTTTGAGTCATAGCCGTTGCATGAAGTGCTGGAGGAAAAATTTTACGAACTCTAGCACAATTCTAAAACGTATGAACAGTTATTCATATTTTCGGAATGAGAATCATTTCGTAGGGGTTTTGTACTCGTGCTTGACTGCGATCGCTTATTGCTGGGCCTTAATACTCAATGCCTGATTACAACAACCTAGGAGATTTCTGAGGAAGATTGGACTTCCTGTACGGGCGAACGGCCGTTCGCCCGTACCAAGGCATTGCTACTCATACAGTAATTTCTTTCCCAGAAATCGCCTTAATGCTTAGCTGCAATGGCTTAATGCGTTGCTGCGATCGCTCAACACTTTGCTGCATGGAATAACGCATTGCTGCGATTAATTGAATGTTGCATATCAATCGCTCAAAACTTCCATACACTGGAGACAAGTTTCTTGGCATAGGGCAATGGTGCGACTAAAGCGGTGGCAGTGGGCGGTGTTGGCACTTCCGATCGCCATAATTGCAACTTTTTTACTGACAGCAGCGGGATGGCAGATTCACGCCTGGGGCATTAACTGGATTTGGGGCGTGTTTATCTTGCTGTTTGTCGGTTGGCGATGGCTGCTAGTGCGCTGGACGCAGCCTGCTCTAAAACAGGTCGAAGCAGTACTGGCAGAAGTAAGCGAAGAACTGGAATCTGCTCCTGAGCCGTCTCCCGCCCTGTCAGCGAATGAGGCAACCCGCAAGGCAGAAGCAGCACTTCAAAAGATTCTTCAGGAAACGCAGACCGACTTGCCTGTGTGGGAAGATTGGGCAACGTTTTGGCGGCGCTGTCAGGATGTGGTGGTGGCGATCGCCCACATCTACCATCCCGAAGTTCGGTATCCTTTGCTCAACATCTACGTTCCCCAGGCATACGGGCTAATTCGTGGCACGGTGGACGACCTGGACGGGTGGATGCAAAAGCTCTCTCCTGCGCTCAATCAACTCACCGTTGGGCAGGCATACCAGGCCTTTGAGGTGTATCGTAAGCTGGAGCCATCCGCCCGCAAACTGTTGCGAGCCTGGAACTGGGCGCAGTGGTTGCTCAATCCGGTCGCGGCGGCAGCAAGGCAGGCGACGGAGCCTTACAACAATCGCGCCACCCAGCAGCTATTGGTGAATTTGAGCCAGCTTTTACGCGAGGCAGCATTGCGGAATCTGTGTCAGCAGGCGATCGCCCTTTACAGCGGTTCTACAGGCACATTACCAGGAGTGGCACCGGCACCAGAACCTGCGCTTCCTAAAGCAAAAACTCAAACGCTACGAGAAATCCTGACCCAGGCAGAATCGATTGAAACGGTCGAGCAAAAGCCCGTCAGCATTCTGCTAGTTGGGCGCACCGGAGCGGGAAAGAGCAGTTTGATCAACACACTGTTTCAGGCTGACCTGGCTGTGGTGGATATGTTGCCCAGCACCGACCAGATTCAGAACTACCAGTGGAAAACCGAATTCGGGGAAATGCTTTCTCTCTGGGATACCCCAGGCTATGAACAGGCTGATCGAGCGGAGTTTCGCGAGTTGGTGCTGGATTATGCCAACGATGCCGATCTTCTGCTGCTGGTCACGCCTGCCCTTGACCCGGCACTGCAAATGGATGTGGACTTTCTCAAAGATATGCAGGCAGAAGTGAGTGATTTACCCGCGATCGCCATCGTCACTCAAGTCGATCGGCTGCGGCCTTTGCGCGAGTGGGAACCACCCTACGACTGGCAATGGGGCGATCGCCCTAAAGAAAAATCAATTCGAGAAGCAACCGAATATCGCGCTCAGCTTTTAGGTGAGTTTTGCAATCAGGTATTGCCCATCGTCACCGCAGATTCTAAAACGGGTCGAGCCGCCTGGAATGCTGATGCGCTATCCGTTTCACTGGTGGAAGCGATCGCCCCAGCCAAGCAGCTTCGGCTCGCCCGCTTTCTGCAGAACCTGGACGCTCGCACCGTTGCCGCTGCCAAAATCATCGATCGCTACACCTTTCAAATGACGACTACGCAAGGGCTAGCCGCATTCCTCAAAAGTCCAATTCTGCAATTTCTCTCAACCCTGTCTACCGGATCGCCTGCTCTAGCTTTTGCCCTGGCAGAACAAATTCCAGTTGAGCAACTGCCTATTGTCATTGGCAAACTTCAGATGGCCTATGATCTGTTCTCACTACTAAATCCGGGTGGCGCAAAGGCGTTAGAGTTTGACTTGCGATCGCTCTGGCCACTGCTGCTAGAAAATCCGCCTTCCCCCGACCGCAACGCATGGGCATTTGGTCATACATTGATC
The DNA here is from genome assembly GCF_014696015.1 of Oculatella sp. FACHB-28. Taxonomy (NCBI): domain Bacteria; kingdom Bacillati; phylum Cyanobacteriota; class Cyanophyceae; order Oculatellales; family Oculatellaceae; genus Oculatella; species Oculatella sp. FACHB-28. Next base: position 94,228 of record NZ_JACJPJ010000036.1, read on the forward strand.
GAATACTGGACACAAAGCCTATCGATTGAACAAGCCCAACAGCGGTTTGAACACTACCTGGGACAGTAATTAAACCAGTAATTAAAGTTAAGGGAGTGCCCCGTCGGGGCACTCCCTTAACTTTTTCAATCCAGTTCCGTCCGGTAAAGAGAACTCAGAAACTGTAGTAACGGAGCGTGACGGGTGCAGCCATACACATCCTGCCATTAGTGATGGGAACTATGCAGGATGGCGATCGCTTTTCAGATCATCACGTTACACCGTTTTAGGAGTTCTTCATGACAGCAACCGCTGATCTTCCTTTCAAGTTTAAGTTTGTTAAAAACGGACGGACTCAGAGCTTATTCCCCAAAAAAGGAACTGCAACTCAAGACAGCATTGTTTTAGGAAAAGATGTTTTGAGCTATGACGACATCGTGGATACAACCACTCGCGATCAACGCATCGTCCTTGCCCTATCCTCAACTAACAACTTGAGTTCAAGCCTACAAAAGTCCTTAGCTGGAGGCTCCGCAATCGTACTTGAGGTGAGTGGAGTCAAAGCCCAAGATTTAGAAAAACAAGTTGACCGAATTGCTTCCCAAAAAGCAATTGATAAACGCAAACAGCACCTATTAGAAATTGGTCAAGGACATTTGCTGCGAGTCGTTTCCTGCTCGGATTGTGAAGCGACTCTTGATCTAACTGACTATGAGCGAAGTTCTCATATCTACTGCCGTTTTTGCGAAAGTATCTTTAAGGAGAATCAGCCGCCGCTTGCCCAAGGTTCAACCTACCGAGTGTGTGATGAATGTGGTTTATTTGATCGGATCAGGAGCTATACAGAATTCTACTTTTTCTTTTTCGTCATCGCTTACGCTTTCTCCTACAAACGCCGCTATGTGTGTGACCACTGTGCAAACGGTTTGTTCTGGAAAACGTTTCTAACAAACCTAATCTTTATCCTGGGAATACCCGCCTCGATTTACATCAAAATCAAGTCGATGTCGGGTCGCGATCCTGCTCTAAAAGAATTGGCACGGGCTAATGCATTGGCTAAGAAAGGGCAATACGACAAAGCTGCACCCATCTACAGCCAGCTTTCCCAGAACTATTTAGAACATCCAGGCTTGTTGATGAACGAAGGAATTGGTCATTTGGTCGCCAAAGATCCAGTAGGAGCGGTGCAATGTTGGCAGCGATCGCTCCAATCTTGCAGCAATTATCACCCCACACTGGGGCTACTCTACAACCTGCAAAACCCCAGTCAAAAGTCATGATGGACCATTAAAAAAGATGGGAGAAAAGCTTTACCTTTCTTCCATCTTTTTCATAACGAAACACTATTTTTGTGTAGGGACAAAGCATTCGCTAGAGGAATTGTGCTGGTTGACTGACAAAACTCCCAAAACTACGGGTGTATCGTAGGTTGGGTGAAGCGAATGCGTAACCCAACAGAATTTAGGTGTAAGTTGGGTTTTACGTTGTTTCACCCAACTTACACCAGAAGGTTTGCGACCGAATGCCTTGCCCCTATACAAGGATTTGTGGTGTCAGCTACTCGAAACTTTGACAGGTTCCTTTTCTGCAAACTCAACTACAGGTTGATTTGAATTAAACCAGGCTTTGACAATCTTCCAGTTTCGATAAGGGAAAAGTAACTGGTCAAAAAATGTTTCCTTGATCGTTTCACCAATCAGCCCAAAGTTCCTCGGCTGTTCGCCTTGAGGCATATAAAACGTACCGAAAATCAGATCAAAAATTGGGAAAAGTCCAGCAAAATTCTTGCCTGCTCCCTCTTCTTCTGTCGTGTGGTGCCAACGGTGGAAAGCAGGGCTAGAAATCACGTAGCGAAACGGTCCATAGGTCCAGGACACATTCGCATGAATGAAAGCAACATAGCTCGACAGCAGCGGCACATAAGCTTCAACGGCGATCGGGGAAAAGCCCAACAGCAGCACCGGAGTCGCCTGACACACCCGCGAGATAATATCATTTACTGGATGCAGCCGCACTGCTGTGAGCCAGTCCATTACCTCAGCACTGTGGTGGACGGCATGAAAATCCCAAAGCTGGCGGGTATGGTGCCAACGATGCGTCCAGTAGCCGACAAAGTCACCAATGAAGATTGCAATTAGACCTTGCACCCATAGCGGCAGGCGAGAAATCGGCCCGTAGCCCGCTAAAACCTGATTGATATCAAACGACAATCCCCCATTCTGAATCGTAATGCGCCCCAGCAGCAGGTAGAGCGGGATCAGGACAAGGGCGATCGTCGCCATGCTGATGATCTGGATCACCATTGGGGTGAAAAACCAATAAAAAGTATCCAGCCAAACTCCTCTCCGCCACTTGGGCTGGTCAGGAATGCTTGGGAAAAGGCGCTCCAGAACCCCAAAGACCAGGGTAAGAACCAAAAACAAAACCAGCGTTCTAACGAACCGTGCTTCCATGCCTTAAATGTCTGCTTTCTTGAAGTTTTCTTACATTTACCGTGATAGCCCTTAAATGACAACTCCTGCGATCGGGCTAAAACAATGTAAGACGCTCCTTCGAGTACCTGAGTTCCATCAGGTTTTGATGCCCTTAAAGCGTTCCTTTGCGACTTGGAAAGCCTCTTGCATCACTGCCTGAATTTTTTGTGGGTCGGGTTTCTTGCCGCCCATCAGGTCTCCAAAGTAAACGCAGGCTCCTTCGCCCAACGACCAGGTGTAGGCAGCTGCCCAGGATGCGGCGATGACGCTGCCAAAGCCGGGGATGAATTTGATCAATTCTCGTCCGATCGCCTGCGCCAAAAATCCACCCGCGATCGCACTCACCACGCCGCCCGCCTGCGAGGGCGTAAGCGTCTGTCCATAGTGTTTCCCTAACAAGCCCACCATAGACACCTGGAGCGCAGTCAGCACCGGCATAGTGGCAAAGGGAAGCGGAATCGCGGCGATCGCCGCTGCCATGGTTGCAAACGCCAGCATATAACGACGGGCCGTATCTCGATAAAGGTTGCCAATTTGGTCACCCGCGCCTTTGTCGAGCAGTTGGTAAATCGCCCGAGCTTCGGCTTCAGGTAACAGATCGGCTAGCGTGTCGCGGAATGCTTCTAAGCCATAGAAAACCGGGGTGTAGCCATCTTCTTCTAAAGTGAAGTCGATCAGGACGGAGCGATCGCACACATCCTCAAAGATTTGTTGAATAGTCGTGAAGGCACGATTGACTTCCGCAAAATCGGGTGGATAAGGGGGATGGTCAGCGGTGTTAGGAGGATACACCTCATGCAGACAGGTCACAGCTAGCAAACAGGGAATCTCTGGATACTTTTGGCGCAACTGTTGAGCGATCTGTCGCAAAGTGTCAGTGGCAAAGTCATTAATTTTGATGGTAAGGATCAGAACCCTGGCACGGCGATCGCTCTCTTGTAAGTCGCCTACCAGTTCTTGAATAATTGCGTCAGTACTTTGATTGACATCACCCAGCCCTACGGTGTCTGTAAAAATCAATAACGGCAGGTCATTAGAAGGATAAGCGTAGCGTTCTGTGTGTTGAGTGTGGGGACGAAAACCTTGCCCGACGATTTCTGCCGAAACGCCCGTTAGACCACGCACAATAGAGCTTTTGCCAGCCTGGGGTTTACCAATCAACAGTGCTTCAGTGGTGGGGAGTTCTGCCCGGACAGTTTCTAAAATTTCTGCAACCTGGTCTTCGCTGACGCTAAACCACTTCACCACAGTTTGAGCAATCTGGTCTACAGGCAACAGTTTCACGAGGTTTGCAGTAGCACTATTCCACGTAGTCAAAGTACGAGATAAAGGTTGACTGCTGAGTGCCACCTTCAAATCTTCTACTAGCTTGTCTGTAACCTTCACCTTACCAGTGGGTTCAATCCCTTGTTGGGGTTGAACGGAAGATGGGTCAGTGTGATTGAGTTCAGTCATGACTTTACATGCTGTATTACCTGCAAAAACCAGGAGGGCGATCGCTCACTCCTGCCTTACAGATTAAGACAATATCCCCAGCAATGAGTCATTCCTATAGCAGACTTGTAGAAATGTCCCATTCAAGCAAAAAGTCTAGGTTTATCTCCAGCGCACCAATCAATTACATTCCTTTACATAGCAGTCCTAAATCAGTTGTTAAGATGAGTCACTCTGTTTCAAACACCCCATTAAAGCGAATTCAAATTGCCCACTAAAGCCCGTTCCAGTTCACCAAAAGGGTTAACGGAAAGACCATTCTGTCTCCAGATTTTCAGCCTTGAACCTGAAATTTACTTCAAGGCTGGAAATTGAACGGGATGCAATGAAAATAATCTTACAGTTCATTCGCAAAATCAATTTGCCAAACGTGGCTAATTTGGAGCACCTTCGCAGTTCGTAACATGCTTCAAGTCGATTTCTAAATCTCTTTTGGCTACATCAGTTAACAAAACAGCTATATCTTCCTAATCCCTTGTAATAGCCTTGTAGCGATCCCAAATAAATTATAAAAGGCAGTTCTCCTAGGAATGCGTTTCTCACAACTGTTCTCCTGCGAGCCAGGTTAGCTGTGTTGAGGCAGTAATTTTGAGCAGTGTCGTCTTTATCCCAAAACATCTCTCATTTGGGGCTACCCCAACCCTGTTTAAAACTGCGCTGGGTCTTGTAGAAAAACTGTTTCTAATCAGCAGATTGTGAATTATTATTCAAAATACATTCACTTACACCGGAGTATTGCTATTTTTTGCAAAAGCTCCAAAGTTTTCTAAAAAAGAGAGGAACTCCTAACTGTGCCAAGTACTCAAATTGCTCCAGCTTCCGACCCCACCTTAACTAAGTTGCTAGAAGTTGACTCTGATCTGGCAACTCAAGAAACAGAATTAGCTGCTCAACTGGAAGCACTTCAACAAAAGCGTAAAGGTCTTCAGACCGTGATTGGAATCTTTGCTCCAGGCCGTGAAGGAGGTTCTAATGAAGCTCTTCCTAAAATTGATAGTCTGAATGGTTCTGCAGCAGCTAAGCCTGTTGAAGCAACCGAAGCGCCAGAGACAAAGCCTAAAAGAGGTAGGAAAGCCTCTTCTTCTAATAACACCCAAAAGAAAACAACCCCAACTCGCACTAAAGGTTCTCGAAAAACGGAGAACTGGCAGCAATACATGAAGAAAGAGTTTGGGCAAGCGTCTTTACCCGATGCGGTCTCTACGGTCTTACAAACCTACTCGAATGAAGCGCTGGAAACTCCGGCCATTGTGAGTGCCATCTTTACAGATAAGATGCCTTCAGAACTTCGCAATCAGGCTCGCGATCGCGTTTCTAACGTACTCTCGGTTGGCTTGAAAGATAATAAGTGGTATCGCGGTAAGAAGGGTTGTTACAGTGCTTCTAAAGCAGCAGCGGCAGCTAGCATTTCCTCTTAGAGGCAGCTCTCAAGGTCGCTTTGATAAGAAGTCGCGACTATATGAACAAAACCTGCCTACGCAGGTGAAAAAGTCTAAATGAGCTGAAGTCCGTTCGCACGGGCTCTGTTCTTGTAGTCGCGGTTTTACTTGTAGTTGCAGTTTTAACTACTAAATCTCACAAACTTGTTTGAGGGTAACTGTTGAGTCTAACTGTTGTTGATGTAGGCAACGGTCAATTTGTTTTACCCGTTGCCATAATCACCATCACAACCAGGCACACACTACCAGGTACACATCTCAAGGTTCTGAGTTGTTGTCAAACCGCGGAGATTCAAAGGCATCTAGTTCAAACACAGGTTGCTTAAGCGCTGGAGGGGCATAAGCGTCCAGTCCTTTAACGATCGCCTTTTTAACTTCAGGTGTGATTTTGATACGTCTAGACAGATCTTGAGAAGTTCCATCCGATGAACTGTGTTCTTCCTCAAACTGTGTTTCCGTTTGGGTAGCTCGGATGGCTTGTAATTTCACTACTTCTAGCAAATCGGCACTCTGTCGTCGATAGGTCGCAATTTGCTCATCTGTTGCCTGCAACTCAGTCTGATAGCTTAGTTCTAGCGCCTTTAACTGCACTTTGTATAGGTTTCTAGCTTGGCCCTCAAGTTCTGCTTTGCTTGCTCCTAGAGGGAGGCTGAGTTGAATGGTGCAGGTGAGTTCGTTGGGATTAGCGATCGCCTGAATCGTCAAGTTTTGCTCACCATACTTCACCTGCAGATCTTGAAATGCCAGGAGAAAAGCCTGCCAGTCAATCCCGTCATCAAACACCAACTCAACCGTCTCTGGTGCAATATCAGCTGAGTGAGTTGTGTCTACTGAGGCAGAGTCAATGTCCTGGTTTGACTGAGGGGTAGACTGGAAACTAACTGCCCGTGAAGATTGGGGAGGCAGGGATATCGATTGACTGCTATCCAACCCCACTGCAGCAAAAATTGCGCCACTGAAATTCGTTTCGCGATCAATACTCCAATCCTCTACACAAGTTTCTTCAAGAATCGCTTGTGTAAAATTGGTTCCCAAAGCCTGAGCCTTAAATAGATTTGCGCCAGTCAGGTTTGCTCCCGTTAGGTTTGCCCCATTCAAGTTAGCTCTAATCAGGGTTGCTTCACGCAGATCAGTTCCATGCAGGTCTGTGCCGCTCAGGTCTGCTCCGGTTAAATTAGCGCGTCTCAAATCTGTACCGCTGAGATTGGTTCCACGCAGGTCAGTTTTGCTCAAATCTACGCGACTTAAATTGGCTCGGCTGAGGTCAGTATTACTCAGGTCTGCCTCGCTCAAATTTACCCGACTCAAGTCGGCTCTGGTCAAATCGGCACCGCTCAGATTGGCTCCACTTAGGTTGGCATCCTTTAAGTCTGCCCCTACCAAAATTACGCCGCTGCGATCCTGTCCGCTCAGATCTGCTTTGCTTAAATCTGCGCGACTTAGATTTGCCGAGGTTAGGTTTGCATCTCGCAGATTGGCACCTGCCAGGTTCGCTGCACTGAGATTGGTTTGGCTGAGGTTTGCTGCACTAAGATTTGCTTCGGTGAGATTAGCTTCACTGAGATTGGCTTGGGTTAGGTCTGCCCAGCGAAAAGTGGCTTGAGTTAGGTCAGCCTGGTTGAGATTGGCCTGAGTTAAGTCTGCCCAACGAAAGTTTGCCTCACTAAGAGTTGCCTGATGCAGTCCGGCCCGCGTTAGGTCAGGAATTATCGGATTCTTTCGCCTCCACTCATTCCAAGCTTCTACGCCTTCTTTGAGCAGCGCTAGATATTCCTCGTTGATCATTGCTTTAGCCTGTCAGCGTTATTCTTTTTCATAGAAACTGAACTTCTTGCAAACTGCTGTGTCGGATTGGAGTGATGACAGCGAAGCGGGGCTTAAACCGATATAGGAGTCTAATGCAAGAGGTTTACTTTTGGTCTTGCTGAGGATGCACTTCTCCATTCAGGCATTAACTCGCGCTAACCTTGGCTCGATTGTGAAAGGTTTACGAAAGTTTCATGCTGGACTGGTGGTCATACTGATCTACAGAGGAGTTGCACCCTGAGCCGCGCCGTCGGTCTTTCAGCAGTTGATGCATCACCTGAATCACCGTACCTCTGGCATACTGGCTCATGGCCAGAACGGGTACTTGTCTGACGTGGACTTGATACTGCACATAAGGACCTTGATGCAGCATGTTGACTGTTGTTTTGGGAGTGATGCCAGCTTTGAGAGCAGCCATTACAACTGCTTCATCGAGCTTGATGGCTGCCCAGTCGTTCTCAGCAAAGCGCTGATAAAGCGTGGAATAGTCTAAGTCGGGTTGTCCGATGATTTGTCTGGATTGCAATAGGTACTGTTGTCGTGCCTGTTGTCCCAACTCTTTAGCTGGCTCCTTGGGTTGAAGCATGATCGTGGCACACGGCTAGGCTGCTGCTTCAGCGTTGCTACACAAATCGCCCAGCAGGTTTTCTTCGTCAAAGTCAAACCCTTCATCTGTGATTGGGTTTGCAAACAGAGAGTCAGGAATGGCGATCGCTGATTCTAGTTCTGGATGCACTCTGAGCAATTCGGCTGTGAGTGATTCGCTCAGCATTTGCCTTAGCTCAACTTTGAGGTCGTTCCAGGAAAAAGGTTGGGTCAATGTGCCGGGACGTTCGATGTTAAAGCTGCTGCAAAGTAGCTCAATCTGTCGGGAGAGGAGTTCTACTGCATCTCGGGCGATCGCCTGAAGTTCCCCTTCACTCATTGCGGTGCCCTGGTAGGCAAAGGGTTTGTAAAAGGCGACGATTGCGTCTACTCCTTTGCGTTTCCCCTCCCGACTGCTGAAGCGATGGTTTTTGATCAGATATTGGAAGACGGCTCCCACCACCGAGTCTGTATCAGCATTGAAGGCAAACTGAACTCGCTGGCGAACGGTCTTTGTTTTGGTAGCCATTGCACCCGCCCAAGCTAAGCTAGAACCTCACTATACTTGCTCACCAACCCCTGGAACAAGCCATAGCAATCAGACATCCGCGTCACCATTGAGGGCATATCAGTTGCTTCGGGCAGTTCATTCACCAGTTCGTCTAGCTTTTCTTGTTTGCCGTCTGCAAAGATCACCTGGTCTGCCATCCGTAGCCCATCAAAGTAGGTTTTAATGGTTTGACGCATGACGAAGGCGGCACCACCACTGATGATGATGTCGGCTGTACCATCAGAAAGCTGTCCTAATAGGTTGTCTTGCAAATAAATCCGAGCGGCTTTCCAGTAGGCTTGTCTGACGGCCTCAACAGCAGCAGCGAAATCATAGAGTTCGCCCTTTGCCTGAGAAACCTGAGTGGTTTTTCCGGTTGAGAGGGCAGCCATCAGGGCGGGATAGTCAGCGGGAGTCACACCACAGCTACGGGCAACCCGCTCAAACACAGGCCAGAATCCAGGACCATCAGAATTAGATTTGGCGCTCTTGAGACTGCCTTGCTCAAAGCAGAGAACCGACAGATTTCTGTGGCCCATCATCAAGATGAAGGTGCGTCGCTGATCAATTGGAATGCCTGTCGCGTCAAGCTGTGCTTTGCGGTTGAGGTAAAGCCCAAACCCTTCTGGGCAGAACTTTAGGCTAACGCGAACCTGCTGAGCCATACCCCGGAAGCGGAAGTTTTGGGCGGTCTGGGTGAGCTTGGCAGCAATTTCGTCTTTGGTATTCATCTCGGTTAGGGGCAGCGGCAGCCAGATGATGGCTTCGTATTGGCTGGGCATCCGCTCCTTTTCAGCAATTACGCCGAGCGCCGCAATAATTTTGTAAACGGCCTGGTTTGCCTTATTTTCAACCAAGCTGTTGCCTTCAACGAAGGTTTTTGCGGCATCGCCAACCAGGATGACCTCATTGCCGACTTGTAACCACGCATGGTCTTGAGGACGTCCGCCCGCATTCAAAATTGAGAGCGCCAGAGTGGTCAAGCCATCAGCTACGCCTGCCCCCATCCAGAGGGCTTCTTTTTGATCATCGCGAACCCGGTAAAAAAACTTGGAACCAGACGTGCCAATGTCACCTGCTAAGTAAATGGTGGAACTGCTTGAGCTTGCCTGAGTCATGGGTACTGAAGAAAACGCTACAGCCACATCTTATGCACTTTGGTTAGAAATGGTTAGTATTTTCTTCTAACTTTTTGAAATCTTTAAATACGTTGTTTCTTCGGTTGAAAATGGTTAGATCTTAAGAGGATTTTTGATGTAATTAGGTTTTATTTCTGCGGCAAAAATATGAAGGGCGATCGCCCTTCATATCTCGCTTTTTTGAAAGTTTATTTCTTTACTTTTTCCCGAAAAATAACTCTTTTAAAAAGGGCTTTTGCTATCTCCTCAATGCGCTAAATGCTTGAAGAGATAGAAATAGGTAGTCTATCTGTATAGGACTTTCAGGCTTTTCCTGGCGAATCAGGAATAATCGCCAAATAAAAATAATTTCTCGCAAAAGATATTTTTATTCACCCTGAATTAGCAAAAATTCCTAGAAAATAGCTTGTGTAAACTAGCAAAATCAATCTTTTTCTAAAGAAAAATAGGAAAGCCTAAGAGAATGTTTAAGAAGTAGCAAATGTCTCTTGTAAGGACGTAGCATTTGGCACACAGATTTCAAAATAAACTGTGAACTTTTGCTTAAACGTCTACACCGAATGACGCAACAAACGCAACAAATTAGACTTCTCAAACTTCTTCTGAGAAACAGAGCTTGGTCAAGCAAGATGGGACGGTATGAGTGAATTGAGTAATCTTGAGCGATCGCCTGCAAACTTGTTTTGGTTAGGTTTGCCTGTTGGATTAACAGTCCTTTCTTTAGGCATGGCGTTTTTGCCTGAGCAGCTACTAGAAGAAAAACTGCGAGAAGCAAAAACGGTTAGACAAATTTCGCTCTTTTGCGCTGGGGTCGGTACCTTTGCGGCAATCTCAATGGGTTACAGGCTGATCCGCCATGAACCGTCCGTAGAGTCGGATCATCGGGTAGATTTTGCTGATACCGGAGAAACGGATGCTATAGAAACCACCCACGCCGAATTCAGTACCCCTGATGGAGTAGAACAGGTGGTTAGCAGTATCGCCGCAGATGATGTCACCAGAGATGATGTCAGCACAAGTAGTATCACTACAGATGATGTCGCTACAGATGCAGAGATAGATGCAGATGTAGAGGTTTCTGAAGAGGTAGATATTTCTCAAGATCCTGATGTGCAGTCTATTTTGCTGCGACTGGTAAGCCAGGACGAATTGACGCGATTAGAGGCAGCGATCGCCTTACGGCAGTTGAGTCGTACCAAAGATCTGAATGGATTGACTTTAAGTGGGCTATGTTTGAGAGGCGCTAACCTAACCCAAGCAAACCTGAGTCATTGTGATTTGAATAGTGCAGACTTGAGCGGCGCGAACTTGAGTGGTGCAAACCTCAACCATGCGAACCTCAGCCAAGCAAACTTGAATTGCGCAAACTTGAGCAATGCCAACCTGGACACTGCCAATCTCAGCTATGCCAATCTCAGCGCCGCGAACTTAAATCAGGCAAACTTAAACCGAACCAATTTGAGCCAAGCAAATCTCAGCCGAGTTGATTTGAGTCAAGCAATCCTAACAAATAGCCTGTTAATTAATGCGGTGTTTGAGGGGGCAAACCTCAATCAAGTTAACTTAAGTGGCTCAACTCTAGATGGTGCAATTCTCAATCGCGTTGATTTTAGTCAGGGCAATCTTTCTGAAACAAGCCTGAGAGCCACACGCTTGATCGGGGCAAATCTCCGTCGAACCAGGCTACACCGCGCCAAGCTTAACCAGGCTGTTCTAACGGGGGCAATCTTGGACGGCGCAACGTTGGATGGAGCTGATTTGTATGGGGTGGAGCTAAACGGTGCCGATCTAAACGAGGTAAATCTGATTGGTGCCGTTTTAATCGATGCCAACTTTAGCCGAACTAATCTGAGTCAGGCAAACCTCTGGAAAACTGTCGTTGACCCCAACAACCTCAAAGCTGCATTTCTGTGCGGCACCACTTTCCCCGATGGTTCTTTAGAAAATAGAGACTGTCCCGATCAAAAACCTCCTGCATAAATCACTTGAAGCGTGAATGGTAGTGCTGCTCAGTCCCGCTACCATTCACGCAGAAGATCTAATAAACCCCAACCCCTTCAAATCCCACCTAAGCTAGAAAGATGGGTTATCAACGAGGTAGCAATGGAAATTGGTGTGCCCAAGGAAACGAAGGATCTAGAGTTTCGGGTGGGGTTGAGTCCAAACAGTGTGAGAGTTTTGTGTGATAGCGGTCATACGGTTTTTGTCGAAACCGAGGCAGGAATTGGGGCAGGCTTTACCGATGAGGATTATGTTCAGGCAGGAGCAAAGATTGTGTTGCAGCCTGAAGATGCCTGGAACCATGAACTGGTAGTTAAGGTGAAAGAACCACTGGCTCCTGAGTATCCGCTGATTCAGCAGGGGCAACTTTTGTTTACCTATCTGCATTTGGCAGCAGGTCGGCCTCTGACCGAGCGACTGATTGAGTCGGGGGTGACGGCGATCGCCTATGAAACGGTCGAGGTTAATCGGACGCTGCCTCTGCTAACCCCAATGAGCATCATTGCCGGACGACTCTCAGTGCAGTTTGGAGCACGCTTTCTCGAAAAGCAGCAGGGTGGACGAGGTGTTCTTTTGGGCGGCGTACCGGGTGTGCGTCCTGGAAAAGTTGTGATTTTGGGCGGTGGTGTCGTTGGAACTGAAGCCGCTAAGATGGCGATCGGGCTGGGCGCTCAGGTGCAAATTCTCGATATCAGCGTAGAACGCCTGGCTTATTTAGAAACGCTCTTTAGCTCCAGGGTCGAGCTACTTTACAGCACTGCTCCTCAAGTTGAAGCCGTCGTTCCTGATGCCGATCTGTTGGTGGGGGCGGTGTTGGTGCCAGGTCGCAAAGCACCTGTGTTAGTAACTCGCGCCATCGTTGAAAAGATGCGTCCCGGTTCAGTCATTGTAGACGTTGCGGTTGACCAGGGTGGCTGCATCGAAACGCTGCACCCCACTTCTCATAGCCATCCCACCTATGTTGAGTCAGGAGTTGTGCATTATGGTGTGCCTAATATGCCAGGAGCCGTTCCCTGGACTGCAACTCAGGCACTTAACAACAGCACTTTCCCCTACGTGCTAAAGCTAGCTAACTATGGCATCAAAGCATTGGATGTCGATCCGGCATTGAGCAAAGGGCTAAACGTCCACAATCATCAACTGGTGCATCCGGCGGTGAAGGAAGTTTTTCCCGATCTGTAAAAACAGCACCCTCAGGGATTAAGATCTTCGACCTCTTTAAAGAAGTCGAAGATCTAGACGCTGCATTCAAATACCCAACAGAATCTTCAAGAAGCAAATGCCCTGATTGCGCTTGTTGACGGTAGCGGAACAGAGTTAGTAATTAACCCTGAAAAATTTACCGCTGAGCAACAGCAGTACCTCGTGCGACGCTACCTCAACGCTGTCCTAGCGAGGACTAGCTAGATTTACTCGATTTACTAGTCTTGCGGGTAGAACCCGTTTTGGTTGTGCGCGATCGCGTCGACTTCGATGAGGTTGAACTGGTTTTTGTCGTTTTGCGGCTAGCAGCGGACTTAGTCGTTTTGCTTTTACCGTTGGCTGACTCTTCTACCTCATTGACCTCGTCTGTCTCAAGGTCATCTGTGTCGATATCGTCTACCTCGATCTCAGCCGCTTTGGGTGCCTTACGTCCGCGAGTAGACTTTGCCTTGGTCTTGGTGCCAGCCTTTTCAGCCAAGAGCTTTACTGCTACTTCTAGCGTTACAGACTCAACGGTTGCGCCTTCTGGCAGTGAAGCATTCACCTTGCCATGCTTAATGTAAGGACCATAAGGCCCGTCGTAAATGTTAACTGGCTCATTATCGGCGGGATGGGCACCCAGTTCACGCAGCGGCTTAGCTGCTGCTTTGCGCTTACCGCGTCCGCTCTTTGGTTCTGCAAGTAGCTCTAATGCCCGCTCTAGCGTGACCGTCAGCACATCATCGTCTTTCTTTAAAGATCGATAGTCTTTGCCTTCCTTACCCTGGTCGTGAACCACATACGGACCAAACCGCCCCAGGTTTGCCTGAACTTTAGCGCCCGTTTCGGGGTGAGCGCCTAGTAGACGAGGCAAAGCCAGCAGCCCTATCGCCATTTCCAGCGTGACATCTTCCATCTTCACGCCTTTGGGCAAAGAGGCACGTTTGGGTTTGAGGTTCTCCTCCGTGACATCGCCTAACTGCACGTAAGGACCATAGGCACCAATCAGCATGTAAATCGGTTCGCCTATTTCAGGGTGGAATCCGACCTTGTCTGGCCCTTCAGTTTTTTGGCGCAGCAGTACTTCTACCTGATCTGGGTCAAGGTCAGCTGGGGTCAGGTCTTGTGGAATTGAGGCTTTAACTGGTCCACCGCCGTTTTCGACCTCGATGTATGGACCATAGCGCCCAATTCGCACTTTTGCCGCTAGCCCTTCTAGCTCGACTGCCCGTGCTTCGTTCGGGTCAATCTGGCTTTCTCTCTCTTTGACCTGCGTTTCAAGCCCAGCCTCGCCCAGGTAAAACTCTTTCAGGTAGGGCAACCAGTCCGCCTCGCCTGTAGAAATTTCGTCCAGAGTTTGCTCCATGCGAGCCGTGAAGCTGGTATCGACCAGGTCAGGGAAGTGTTTTTCTAAGAGCGCTGTGACTGCAAAGGCTGTAAAGGTAGGAACCAGGCTGTTATTGACCATTTGGGCATAGCCCCGATCAATAATCGTGCCAATAATGCTGGCATAGGTGCTGGGGCGACCGATGCCTTCACTTTCCAGCATTTTCACTAGAGAAGCTTCCGTGTAACGGGCAGGCGGTTGGGTTTCATGTCCGATCGCCTCCAATTCCGTGCAACCCGGATGATCCCCAACTTGCAGCGTCGGCAAAATCACTTCCTGGTCTTCGATCGCCGCATTGGGATCGTCGGAACCTTCTACATATGCCCGAAAGAAGCCCGGAAAATCAATTCGCTTGCCCGTGGCGCGGAAGCTAGCATCTGCGACTTGAATTTGAGCAGTGATGTGGGTCTGACGCACCTCTGCCATCTGAGTCGCGACAGTGCGCTTCCAGATCAGGTCATAGAGCCGCAGTTCCCGACCATCTAACCCCGTTTCTTGAGGCGTGCGAAAGGTGCTACCTGCCGGACGAATGGCTTCGTGGGCTTCCTGTGCGCCTTTGCTTTTGGTGGAATAGCGGCGAGGTTCGGGGCTGAGATAGTTGGTGCCGTACATCTGCTCGACGCAACTGCGGGCAGCGGCGATCGCCTGCTGTGACAGATTCACGGAGTCCGTCCGCATGTAGGTGATGTAGCCCTGCTCATACAGGTTTTGTGCCGTTCGCATGGTTTCCCGTGCGCTCAGCCGCAGTTTGCGGTTTGCTTCCTGCTGAAGTGTCGAGGTGGTAAAGGGGGCAGAGGGTTTGCGGGTAGAAGACCGCTCTTCCAGGTTAGAAACCGTCCATTCGCTTTCCTGGAGCCGTTCCTGAAGTGCTCTTGCCTCTGCCTCATTCAGCAGCAGTACCTCTCGACCCGAGACGATTTGTCCAGTCGATTCGTCAAAGTCGCTGCCCGTTGCCAACCGAGTGCCACCCAGCGTTACCAGACGAGCTTCAAACGGCGTTTCGTCCTTCGTCAGCATCGCCTTCAGATCCCAGTAGGAACCTTTGCGGAAGGCGCGTCGCTGGCGTTCACGGCTGACTAACAGTCTCACGGATACCGACTGAACCCGACCGGCCGACAATCCAAAGGCGATTTTCTTCCATAGCAGCGGCGACAGCGTGTAGCCTACCAGTCGATCCAAAATTCGTCGGGTCTCCTGGGCATGAACTAACTGCTCATCGACATCGCGGCAATTTGTTAAAGCTTCTTGAATTGCGTCTTCGGTGATTTCGTGAAACACCATCCGCTTGACCGGAATTTTCGGCTTCAACACTTGCAGCAGGTGCCAGCTAATGCTCTCGCCCTCACGGTCTTCGTCGGTTGCCAGCACTAGCTCTTGAGCGTTTTTAAGTGCGTCCTTGAGCGCTTTGACAACCTTCTTTTTGTCTTTCGGAATGACATACAGCGGCTCAAAATTAGCGTCAACGTTGACTCCAATTTTTGCCCACTCTTCTCCCTTCACCTGGGGCGGGATTTCGCTGGCGGATTGCGGCAGGTCGCGGACATGCCCCATCGACGCTTCTACCTGATAGCCCGAAGGCAGGTAGTTGCGAATAGTCCGAGCTTTGGTGGGAGATTCGACGATGACGAGAGTTGACATAAGGCTCAATCGCGCTTCAAAAGGAAACCAAGAGTTGACCTGTAGACTGCAACGATGACGAGCAGCAGGTGATGGTCACGAGATTATTCAGATTCTGAACTTCACTCTAGCCTTCACTGTACTGGCGTAACGAGATGCAAATGCAAAAGATTAACTTTCAACCTAACCAGGGTTAAGGGTTTGATGCAACAGTGTGAGTCGATACTCTGATCTCTACTTATAGCGGATATCAGTAGAAATCAAGGGTGAGATTGTGGCGATCGCCCCAGATTAACCAGATTTGCAAGGTATGATCCACTATGGAAGGACCACGATCAGACTGCGCCAAAGGTCACTAACGGTTGGAATCACGGGTAAATCTTGACCAATTGCTGCTTTGCCCTGTTCCAAATTATTTAATCTCGTTCATCCTTTAACCTGCCGATCTCGTTTAACCCAGTCAAAATTTATGGATTTTGCCAACCTCGTAGCCCAACTCAACGCCGGAACCATCTTGCCAGAGGGGATCATCATTGCCACTCTGCTTCTGGTTTTGGTCGGTGATCTGATTGTGGGACGAACGTCTTCACGCTGGACACCCTATGTGGCGATCGCCGGATTGCTAGCCGCAGTCGTCGCCCTCTACTTCCAGTGGAATAACCCCAACTCCATTTCCTTTTTAGGAGGGTTTAACAGCGATTCTCTTAGCGTCATCTTCCGAGTGATCATTGCCCTCTCGGCGGCACTGACCATCCTCATGTCCGTTCGCTATGTTGAGCAGTCAGGCACCTCCCTGGCAGAATTTCTCGTAATTCTGCTGACTGCGACCTTGGGCGGCATGTTCATGGCGGGGGCAGACGAGCTAGTCATGACCTACGTGTCCTTTGAAACGCTGGGCATCTCCTCCTACCTGCTGACCGGCTACATGAAGCGCGATCCCCGCTCCAACGAAGCAGCACTCAAATATCTGCTGATCGGCGCTTCCAGTTCGGCAATTTTCCTTTACGGAATTTCTTTACTCTACGGTCTGTCCGGTGGTGAAACTCGCCTCACCGCCATCACCGCTAACATTCTTGCCAACAACGTTGACCAATCCATCGGACTGCTGATTGCCCTGGTCT
The DNA here is from genome assembly GCF_014696015.1 of Oculatella sp. FACHB-28. Lineage (NCBI taxonomy): Bacteria > Bacillati > Cyanobacteriota > Cyanophyceae > Oculatellales > Oculatellaceae > Oculatella > Oculatella sp. FACHB-28. Next base: position 111,002 of record NZ_JACJPJ010000036.1, read on the forward strand.
TTGTGATCGCTGGAATCGCCTTCAAAATCGCCGCCGTCCCCTTCCACCAGTGGACCCCCGACGTGTACGAAGGCTCCCCAACTCCCGTTGTCGCATTCCTTTCCGTTGGCTCTAAGTCTGCCGGATTTGCCCTGGCAATTCGCCTGCTAGTCAGCGCTTTCCCTGCCGTCTCCGAGCAGTGGCACTTTGTCCTGGCGGCTTTGGCAATTCTCAGTATGCTCTTGGGAAATGTGGTTGCTCTGGCTCAAACCAGTATGAAGCGACTGCTGGCTTATTCCTCCATTGGTCAAGCAGGCTTCGTCATGATCGGGTTAGTCCTGGGCACCGAGGCAGGTTACGCCAGCATGATCTTTTACCTGCTGATCTACCTGTTCATGAACCTGGGCGGCTTTGCCTGCATCATCCTGTTCACCCTGCGAACGGGCACCGACGAAATCAGCGAGTACAGTGGACTGTACCAAAAAGACCCACTGCTCACCCTCTGCCTCAGCGTTTGCTTGCTCTCCTTGGGGGGAATTCCGCCACTGGCAGGCTTCTTTGGCAAGCTCTATCTGTTCTGGGCAGGTTGGCAAGCTGGAGCTTACTGGCTAGTGCTGCTAGGACTAATTACCAGCGTGATCTCGATTTACTACTACATCCGCGTCGTCAAGATGATGGTGGTGAAAGAGCCAGAAGAAATGTCCGAAGCAGTGAAGAACTACCCTGCTGTAAATTGGAATTTGCCAGGGATGCGTCCTCTTCAAGTTGGCGTGGTATTTGCCTTGGTGACCACTTCACTCGCAGGCATTCTCTCGAATCCGCTGTTTACCCTAGCGAATAATGCGGTGTTGTTGACTCCCATGCTTCAGCCAACCATCACCACGATTCAGCCAGCACCCAATCCCGCAACTCCCGGTTATGCTGATTTGGAATCGGAGACTAAGGAGGCGATCGAGGGTTAGAAAAACTATCAAGTTAGTTTAGGAGGGAACGCAACACTGTTGCGTTCCCTCTTCTTTTTTGTCTAGTTTCCAAGCCTCAACTTTTTTAACTGGGAGGAAGCTGGAGCTCAGTAGTGAGAAAAATTTTGTATGTTTAACAGCGTAGGTTGGGTTGAAGCATGAAACCCAACGAACTTAGACTCTACGGTTGCTGGGTTCCGCCCTGCTTCACCCAACCTACAATGAGGCAGTGGTTTACAGTCATTTTGTTTCGCTGCTGTGTCTATCAGCAGCGAAGCTCTCGAACGTGATCTGGGGTAAATCTATGACATCCGTCAATCAGGAAGATCGGCTATGACAACATTACTCATCCAAACCGAAAGCATTCCCCTGACGGTGAATCTCCCCTCGATCGCCACCATGAACCATGAACAGTTCTACGAATTTTGTCAGGCTAATCAAGATCTTCGGATTGAGCGAACTGCGACCGGGGAAGTGATTATCATGCCACCTGCCTTTTCTGACACGGGCAACCGCAATTTCAACCTTGCTGTTCAGCTTGGAAGTTGGGCAGAGCAGGATGGTACAGGAGTTGGCTTTGATTCCAGCACTGGCTTTACTCTCCCGAATGGAGCAACGCGATCGCCCGATGCTTCATGGATTAAGTGCGATCGCTGGAATGCACTAACGGAAGAACAAAAAGCTTCATTTGCGCCCATCTGTCCAGATTTTGTCATAGAGCTACGGTCTTCTAGTGACACGCTCACCGGACTCCAAGCCAAAATGCAGGAGTACATTGACAATGGCACGTTGCTAGGTTTCCTGATTGACCGCAAGAACCGCACCGTTCATCTCTATCGACCCAACCAAAGACCCGAAATCTTAAACGACCCTGCATCGGTTAGCGCTGACCCAGAACTACCTGGATTCGTTTTGCAGATGGCAAAGATTTGGTAGTGTGGCTAGCGTTGTCGTCGCTGTTCTCGCCAAGTCAAACCTGTCACCCAACCTACGGTATTACTTCTTCGTTTAGCTTGTTCAGTTTGTTGACGAGGTAAGTTTCGATTGTGTTTAACTGTTGTGTTTTTTCAGTGATTTCTTCAATTTTGCGTTCAATGATTTTGATTTGCTCTTGCTTGGGCATCGTGCCGCCGCTCCACTCATCGAGCAATTGTTTCATTTCGTTCAGCGTAAATCCCAGTCTTTTGCCTTGATTAATCATTAGCAGGCGCTCTATCGTTTCTGAGCTGTATTCCTTGTAGAGTCTTGTTCCTGCACAGCGATCGCTTGCCACAATTAGTCCTATCTTTTCATAAAACCGAATTGTATCTTTCGATAATCCTGTTTTCTTAGACAGCTCACCAATTAGCATTGCAGCAACTTAAACCTTACAAGATTGACTTGACTGTGGAGCATACTCCATAGTTTACGCTGCCTGATATCAGCTAGTACTTTGGAAGCGATATCAAGCATGAGTAAAACAGTTTTGATTACAGGTGCTTCAGGTGGAATTGGTGAAGCAACTGCCAAGTATTTTCTTCAAAAGGGCTGGAATGTGGCAGCAACAATGCGATCACCCACCCCAAAAAGCTGGACAAAATCAGAAAAAATCATCTGTCCCCGTCTTGATCTCACATCTCCTGAAACGATTGAGAGTGCGGTGCATGAGACAGTAGAGTCTTTTGGGCAAATTGATGTACTGGTGAATAATGCTGGATATGCGCTCATGGGTCCACTCGAAGGGGTTACACCTGAGCAATTAGAGCGACAGTTTCAAACCAACGTGTTTGGGTTGATGTCTACGATGCAAATCGTTCTGCCAATTCTGAAACGGCAAGGAGGCGGCACTATTGTCAATGTTGCTTCCATCGGAGGTCGCCTTGCTTTTCCACTGACTTCCTGTTACCACGCGACGAAATGGGCTGTGGAGGGGCTTTCTGAGGCTTTACGATATGAACTGCGGCGTTTCAACATTCAGGTCAAGATCATTGAACCAGGTGGAATTAAAACAAACTTCATCAATCAGGGTTCAATTTGGGTAAAACATCCCGACTATGTTGATTTAATTGAGCGCATGAAGCAGTTCAGCGAAGGGATAAATGACTCGTTGCCTGGACCAGAAGGGGTTGCTAAAGCGATTTATCGGGCTGCAAGCGATCGCTCACCAAGGTTGCGCTATTCTCCACATGGCGAAGCCTTCCTGTTGATGCACGCTATTCTGCCTGATTGGCTATGGCGTTCTTTAGTCACCCGAATGATGCTCGGAGGCAAGCAATAGATTTTGAAGCAATATAACGTCACTCAAACGTTGCTCAAGGGTCTAAGGCGACGGCAATAGAGTGACGCTGAGAGCATAGGAGCCAGCACCAGAAACTTGGATGAAGTAGTGATCATCGGCGGGTAATTGACCGCTCCAAGTGGCAGTTTGGCTAGTGTTAGTAGCAACGGGTTGCTGGTTTGCTTGCAGTACCTGCATTTCTACATTTTCCCCTTGTAGCCTCACAGTCAAAATTTGCCCCTGCTTGGCTTGCAGCATATAGGGCTGGGTGCTGGCTTCTAGGTCTCCTTGAATGGAGACAGTTTCCCCAATCTTCAAGTCAATCTCTCGGGGAAAAACCTTAGAGATGGCTGAGTCTGGCTTGGATTTGGTCTGATTAACCGCGAGGGGAATCGGGCTGGACAATGAGTTGAGGGTCGGACGCGGCGACGAAATGATTTTTGATGCCTCTGATTGAGACACTTCTATGCCAGAAATCCAAACGCTGGGAGGCTTTTGGGATTGGGCAAAGCGCCAGAATAGTCCTGCTGCTCCTAGAAGGGCGATCGCCCCACAGCCAAGTCCAACCTTGATCCAGGGACGGGCTAGCCGATCTGGTAGCTTCCTAATATTTTTGCTAGGGAATGAATGTTTCCACGAGTCCTGAGTTTCAGGGGTGTTCTGGTCTTCAATCAACAGCGGTGAGAGGTTGCTTTTGGATAAATCGAACATTTTTGGCTTAGAAGAAAGTACGCTTACAGCAGCTCAACCCGAACGTTAGGGAATGTAAACTTCATCATTCTTACCCGTCTTGGCCCAAGTTCAAATGGTGGTCGACCCTTAAGGTGTTAAACCCCACAACACCAAAAGGATGTCAACAGCCAAATGCACTAGATTTAGTGCAGTTCTATAGATACGCAGAACCGTATCACCCACATTGCAGGTGATACGGCTCTGCACCATTTAGCCGCACGACGTGCGTTTAGAATGGCGCAATCGGATTCATGCTATTTAGCGGACAAACTGGGGCATGACCTCAGCGGCAGTAAATAGCCCGTGGATGCCCCGCCGATGCAAGCTGATTCCGGCTTTGAGGTAGCCAAAGGCAGGGCCGCAGACGTTCGCTGCCATACTGGTTTCGTCACCCAGCGTGAACGTGTGGGTAGAGATTTTGCCTTCGAAGGTGCGACCGGTAATTTTGACGTTGGTGCTGAGTGGCTTTTTGGGGTTGCGCGTATCGACAACTCCGCCGACGGTGACGCGATCGCGACTGCAAATGCCAGCTAGCTCTAGCATGATGTCGTCAGCGTGTTCCATATTTTCCAGGGTGAGCAGCCCGTGGGTCTGGTCGAGCAGCGCTTCAACTTCGGCATCGGTCATCTGGCGGGCGGATTCGGTGTCATAACCCGGCAGGTGAGCAATATCTTCGCGAATGGTGGCGCGATAAGCTTCCCAGTTGGCAATACCGACCCCAAAAGTGATTTTTACCTGGTGAATTTCGGCGTAGCTTTGGGCGGCGATCGCTGCTGCTGCTGTCAACAGCCCCGGCGTTGCGCCACATCCGGTCAAATAAGTAATTCCGGCCGCTTGCAGGTCGTCACTCAAGTGCAGCAGTTGTTCAACCGCACTGGTGCGTTTAATCGCATCGACCAGCACGCCGCGCCAACCTGACTGAATGAACTGACGCGCCACCTCTGCCATAAAGGTATTCGGCAGATTTGGCAGCGCCAGAAAATAGCCTTCCACCTGACCCGCCTGCTGGATCAAGTCTTGAATGCTGGAATTGCTCAACGTTCCGCTTGGCTCTAGATAGCCCAGCGACCCTTTTTGATAAGCAGCAACGCACTCATCCCAGTTCAATCCTGACCCGGTGTAGGCATAGCCTTTTTGATCGGCAGCAGCAACCCACATCATTTCTTGCTTTGGCACAAGCATTCGGGCGGCGGCTTGCCCTAACCCGCCAAAGCCCAGTACTCCTACCTGCATCGGTGGCTGCGTTGCTGAACGTGCCTGCCTTGCGACTTGTCCACTCATAGCGTCTCACTCAACTTGAACAAGCTCTCATTATCCCGTGTTTCTTGACTGCACTGGCAAGTTAAGCGAAACTGACTACTAGCGATAGCACAGACTCTTGGCTACATTAAGCTTTCTTACGTTTTGACTCAGACTGATTCAAATTCTTCTGCCTAATTTAATAGAATTATCTCGTAGTGCAGTAGTCAGATTTCTACCTGAAGCTACATTGTTAGTCAATATTTAGTGGCTACGCTGTTAGTCAAAGTTCAAAAATTGTTAAGGGTAGTACGGGCGAATGGAAACACTTGAGTTTGTAATTTATCCTGACGGTCGAGTCCAGGAAAAGGTGACTGGGATTGTAGGTTCATCCTGCGCTGAAGTTACTGCTGCAATCGAGTCCCGTCTAGGTATTGTGCTAACTCAAGAGCAAACTTCCGAATATTTTGCCCAACCCGTGCAACAGTCTGCCTCTGTCGAAACGAGAGCCAGCTTTAGCGAGTGGTAAGTTTTCTCCCTAGTTTTGTTTTTTCAAGTTGTCCATTTCACCATTTCAAATTTATTCAAAATTCCCATGTCACACTTTAGCCAAATCAAGACTCAAATTCGTGACCTTTCTTCTCTGCAAGCTGCGTTGACCGATGTTGGGGTTGACTGGCAGGCTGGTCCTAAAGAGGTCAGAGGATATCGGGGGCAAACTCGCAATGCGGCGATCGCCATTGAGCAGGACAACGGCTACGATATCGGCTTTACCTGGAACGGTCAGGAATATGAGCTGATTGCCGACCTTCAGTATTGGCAACAGCCGCTTACCGTCGAAGGCTTTTTGAGCCGCGTGACTCAGCGTTATGCTTACCACACCGTAGTCGAAGAAACTTCACGTCAAGGATTTCAAGTAGCCGAGCAAGAGCAAAATAAGGACGGCTCTATCCGCCTGGTACTTCAGCGCTGGAGCGCTTAATGACTGCCCTAATCCAAACTGAATTTTGTGTAGAACAAGGGGCTTAAGCCCCTTGTCTTGTATCAGCCGTATATCGGCAGATTGTTTGAATTGTAAGGATGCTAATCTCATGAGTGATTTTTCCTTTACCTCAGCCGATCAGCCTGACAATTCTGCCCAAACGGGGTTTGAGCCCGAACTTGGTGGTCAATTGCGAAATCAGGCTGAGCGTACTGGGTTAGAGCCTGAACTCGGCGGTACGGTGCGCCAAAAGGGTGTCTATGTAGATGAAATTACCTGTATTGGCTGCAAACACTGTGCCCATGTTGCCCGCAATACGTTTTACATCGAAGCTGACTACGGGCGATCGCGCGTCATTCGGCAAGATGGCGACTCGGAAGAGTTGATTCAAGAGGCGATCGACACCTGTCCGGTTGATTGCATTCATTGGATCAATTATGCCGAGCTAAAGCAGCTTGAAGCAGAGCGTAAATTTCAGGTGATTCCAGTTGCAGGTTTTCCGGTCGATAAGGCGATCATTGCCTCTCACCGTCGTCGGCAAAAGCAGCAAGCCAAGCGGCAGCAGGAATAGAGCATGTTTTAAAGCTGACTGAAAGGGTTGAATTTTTGTGCGTACCACACACAAAAATTCAACCCTCGACGATTAGAGCAGACTTAACGGATCTACATCAAGCGTAAGGCTGACTTGGGCGGGACAGTGCGATCGCAACTCGATCAGTGCTGGTCGATTCAGGATAGAGCCAGGCGGACACTTTATCAGGATTTGCCAACGATAACGGCGGGCAATGCGAGGAATGGCGGCAGGTGCAGGTCCTAACAGTTCGCAGTGAGTGCGATCGCAAAGGGGACGAAGCTGACTCGCCAGTTTTTCTGCGGTCTGACGTACCGCTGTTGCATCGGGGCTACTTAACCTCAACAGCAGCAGTTGTCCGTAGGGTGGGTAGTTGAGCGATCGCCGCTGTTGCAGCTCAGTGGCAACAAACGGCTCATAGTCGTGTCGCCGCACCGCTTCGATGACCGGGTGCTGAGGTGAGTAGGTTTGCAAAATGACCTTTCCCGGTTCGTTTCCCCGTCCGGCCCGTCCGGCTACCTGGATGAGCGTTTGAAAAGCGCGTTCACCAGCCCGATAGTCCGCTAAATGCAGCAGTCCATCCGCTGCGATCACGCCCACTAGGGTCACCTGGGGTAAGTCAATCCCCTTGGTTAACATCTGCGTCCCCACCAGCAGATCGGCTTCCCCCTGAGCAAACTGGGTCAGCAGGGTTCGGTGTGCGCCTTTGGTGCGGGTGGTGTCGCTATCAAACCGGATACAGCGGAGTTGAGGAAACTGCCGAGACAGTTCTTGCATCACCCGCTGGGTGCCGCTGCCAAAATGCTTCAGGTAAGGAGAGTCACATTCTGGGCAGTGAGAAGGTTGCGATCGCCCATAGCCACAGTAGTGACAGCGCAGCCAAGATGTAGCATCAGCCTGGGTTTGATGATATGCCAGCGAGACATCACAATGCGGACATTCCAATACGTAACCACAGCTCCGACAAGAGACAAAAGTGCTGTGTCCACGTCGATGGATAAACAGCAAACCCTGTCGCCCCTGAGCCTGTAACTGTTTCAGCGCATCCTGGAGCGACTGGCTAAAAATTGAGCGATTTCCCTGTTTCAGCTCTCGCCGCATATCCACCACTTCAATGGGTGGCATAGGTCGCGCTTGGATGCGGTTGGGTAGGGAAAGGTAGAGGGGAAGGGGGGCGAGGGAGGAGGAAATAGGCTTTTCAGGGTTCACTCGACTAGATACCCACGTTTCCAGTGAGGGCGTAGCTGACCCTAAGATTAACGGGCAATCTTCCAGTTTGGCTCGCCACTGAGCGACGGTGCGGGCGTGGTAGCAGGGGGCAGGCTGGTCTTGCTTGAAGCTGCCGTCGTGTTCTTCATCAAGCAGAATTAGACCTAAATGAGGCAGTGGTGCAAAAACGGCAGAGCGCGTACCAATAATGACCTGCGGAGCGCCGCTGAGCATTTGCCGCCAGGTGTCGTAGCGTTCGCCATCAGATAGAGCGCTGTGGTAGACCCTTACCTTTGCCCCAAAGCGGGCCCGAAACCGATCGGTCAGCTGTGGCGTTAAGCCAATTTCTGGAACCAGCACCAGGGCTGACTTTCCTTGCTGCAAAATGGGGGCGATCGCCTGCAAATACACCTCAGTTTTGCCCGACCCGGTAACCCCGTGCAGCAAGACCTGGACATAGCCCTGGAGGGAAGCGATCGCCGCGAGTGCCTCTGCCTGAGCGGTTGTTAATTGCTTGGGTAAATCGGACTGTGGCGACTGCCCCGTTTCGCTACGCAGCACCTCTCGGGGTTGAATCACTACAACCCCCTTTTGCGCCAGCGCTTTTAGCACCGATGAGCTAGTGTGGCAAAGCTGCAACAGTTCCTGGAGCCACAGGTCGCCGCCGCGCCGCTTCAATACGTCTACAATCTCCTGTTGCCTGAGACTGAGCGAAACGTCTGGTGGGTTAGCGGTCAGCACAACTGCCTGCTGCCGTTTTGGGCGCACGCCAGTAGGAGGTTCTAAATAGCTCTCTACCCAGCCTAGCTGTAACAGTTGTTGTAGTCCCCGATTTGCCCCGCGGATCTGTCGCTGCAAGTATTGCCAGGTATAGTCTCCGTCTTTTTGTGCCTGCAGCTTGCCCAAAACTTGCATTGCTGCGGGATCAAGTACCGCAGTTGGGTCCGCAGTTGAACTAAATAAAGATTTAGCTAAATCTGTTAATCGAATGCGTCGCTGCGATCGCCCCAACAGCCCCGGCGGCAACGCCACCCGCACCACCTGCATTAGGGTGGCACAGTAGTAGTCTGCGACTTGATGCAGCAGAGTCCAGTAGGTTGGTGGGAAAAAGCCTGGGCTGACGACTTCTTCGACCTGACGAATGCTGGATAGGTCTAAATCAGGGGGCGGTTGGGGGATAAGACGAATCGCGATCGCCCCCACCTGCTGTGCGCCAAACGGCACACTCAAAATATCGCCCGGCTGCACCTGCACAGAACCCGTTCGATAGGTAAATAGCCCCTGTACACCGGGGCAATCAACTAAAACTTCAACCCACTCTGGATCTGCATAGGTGCCTCTAGCTTCTGCGGTGGTGCTGCGGGCAAAGTTGGACGGCGCATCGTTATCGGGCATCACCGACGCAAGCAAATTTTGAGGCATGAACACAAGTGAGAAAGAAAAAATAGGACCCAGGCATTCTCAACTAAACTGCGGCAGCCTGAATCGCTCTCATTTAGTTTAGAGCAGACCCAAAGGTTTGTGAAAATTGTTGCTAAAGCTCCTCTCGGTTCACCAGTTTTGTTACTTCAAATTCATACACACCGTTGGTTTGCAAACCTTTTTACAAACTCCTGTCTGAATTAACACTCATTTCTGTAGCAATCTTGAGAGGTTGTGAAAGCTTTTGTGGGAGAGCGATCGCTTTCACAAGCCTCTGTTCAAACACAAGCTAAAAGCATTAATAGCAGCCCTTTCACAGATCAAGCAGGATTCTTATTAGGAGGTGAGATTAAAAACTGTATGAGAAAAGGAAACAAAAGTATAGGAATTTTCTAACGGTTCTAAGAAACCTAAGCGTTTCTGCCAAAAACCATCGAGAATAATCTATTCACAGAATCAAAAAATTACACTTTTGGGGATGAGTAATAGGTTCACCCCAATCAGGTAGATCAGTCGCGACCGTTTTATCTCCATTGATAGATAGGTTCACATCAAGCCCATGAGAATCTAGTGGTTCAGGGGCATCTATAGAGGTTGCTATAGTTGTTCCCATTTAAGTACATTCAATCTATCGGAACAGTGCTTTGCTGAGTTTAAGGATACCTGAAGGATACCTGCTATGAACGACTGTCTAATTCCAGCTTGATAGCATTAGGATTATCAGCCGATATCTGTATCGCCCATATCGGGTATTTACATTACATAACGGCTTATAGGATCTGTTTACACTGGATAGCGCTGCTGTTGCTGATAAGTTTTAACAGAGTGAGCTTAAAACATTGATGCGATTGTGACGCAGTTTTGTAGCCAGGAAAACAGCTAAGACTGTAGTTTCAGGTAGGTTTAGCAGAAGACATTGTGACACCTGATTCTGATTTAGTGTTTGAGTATGATCTATTCAATCAGTTTTCAAACTAATTCTTTAAGCCATAATTGTTGCTTTGGTCCAGTACAGCAGCTAATCCTCTACAAAATACAAAAAGTTTTTCTTGATCGATAGATTAGGCAGAAATTTTCAAGATAGTTAGCTCAGTCACATTTAGTATTTCATCGACATCTGCAAACAGAATGATAAGTAGGATGACCGTCTTAATATGACAGCAATATTTAATTGTAATTCGGGACAGACAATGAGTAGTTCTCTCTCCGATAAAAGCAGCACTTTAGCAACAGAAGATACAAAAATGAAAGGTGCTTTTGCTGAGGACAGCGGAGCATTAGACACCTCTGCTCACACAGAGCTGTTTGAAGGGTTGCAGGGTCAGGGATTAGGCGAGGAATTGGAACCGTTCGACACCCCTGATGATGAGCCGGATGCTTTAGCAGCGGTCTATTCGCCCGGATATCGTAAAACGGTTTCGGATGATGCCGTGGGTGCTTTCTTTAAGGAGATGGCACGCTACCCCTTGCTCAAACCGAATGAAGAGGTAGAGTTGGCGCGGCGTGTTCAGTTTTTTGCAGAAATTGAGGAGTTGCGCGATCGCCTCCGTAGTGAACTGGGCCGCAATCCGACTAAGGTAGACATTGCTAATCACTTGGGGCTAACCGAACGGCAGCTTGAGCATCAGCTTTACCGCAGCCGCACCGCTAAGCGTAAAATGATTCGTTCAAACCTGCGTTTGGTCGTGTCGATCGCCAAACGTTACCTCAACCGGGGCGTGCCTTTCCTGGATTTGATTCAGGAGGGGGCGTTAGGTCTGAATCGCGCCACCGAAAAGTTTGACCCCGATAAGGGCTACAAGTTCTCCACCTATGCATACTGGTGGATTCGGCAGGGGATCACGCGCACGATCGCCAATGATGCCCGCACAATCCGTCTGCCGATTCATATTGTCGAGAAGCTGAACAAGCTGAAAAAGGCGCACCGGGATCTGCGGAAAGAGCTAAACCGTAACCCGACTGAGAATGAACTGGCAGAAGCGCTGGAGCTAACTCCTGAGCAACTGCGGAACCTGCAACAGGTGCGGCGGCGATCGCTCTCGCTCAACCATCGCGTCGGCAAGGGCGAAGATACCGAACTGATGGAATTGCTCGAAGACAGTAATACCCAATCGCCAGAGGCGCAGATGAGCGAGACAATGATGCGCCAGGAAATTTACAGCGTTTTGGGCGACGTGCTGACAGAACGCGAGAAGGACATCATCTCTCTACGTTACGGGCTGACCACGGGGGAAGCGCATACGCTCGAAGAAGTAGGTGGCTTGTTTAACCTATCGCGGGAACGGGTACGCCAAATTCAAACGAAGGCAATGCGAAAGCTGCGCCGTCCTCAGGTCGCAGCACGGTTAAAGGGCTGGCTGCGCTGATTCGTGCGCCGGACTATGAAAGATTTCGATAGCAGCAATGCTGCGGGTCGATTGCGTCGGTGGTAGGCGGTCGCGCTAGGGTGATAGGGAAAATTTTTGCCGTAATTCCCTATGCTCAATCCTTCTGCCATTTCGACTGTGTTGATTCGTTCAGCTACGGCTGATGATGTCCCGACTCTCTTTGCCCTAATTCAGGGGTTAGCGGAGTACGAAAAGCTTTCGGATGCTGTGGTGGGAAGCACTGAGGCACTGAGAGAACATTTGTTTGGTCGCCCCTGCGTTGAAGCAATCCTGGCAGAGCAGGACGGCAAGCCTGTAGGGTTTGCTCTATTTTTTGGCAGCTACTCCACGTTTTTGGCGAAACCCGGAATTTATCTGGAAGACCTGTTTGTGTTGCCGGAATGCCGGGGACAGGGAATCGGTAAGATGCTGCTATCACACCTGGCGCAACGGGTACTAGAGCGCGATGGCGGACGGTTAGAATGGTCGGTGCTGGACTGGAATGAGCCTGCGATCGCCTTCTATCGCCGAATTGGAGCCACCATTGGCGAAGACACCCGCATTTGTCGCGTTACCCATGACCGTCTGTCACACACTGCTGCTTTAGGCAATTCCGACATCGCGGCACAAATTTGTCCAGCCACGTCAGATGATATGTCTGAACTGTTTCAACTGATTCAAGCTAAAGCCGAGTTTGACCGGCAGCTTCACCAGTTCAACAGCGATCCAGATGCCTTGAGTCAGCACCTGTTTGGTTCTCCCCGCTACCTAGAAGCATTGGTCGTAGAGCAAGCGGGTCAACTGGTTGGGTTTGCTACTTTCTCGCCTAACTATTCCACTTTCCTGACGCAACCCGGAATTTATCTAGAGGATCTATTCGTCCTACCCGAATATCGGGCTCAGGGAATTGGTAAAACTCTGCTGGCAAAATTGGCTCAGATTGCTCTCGATCGCCACTGTGGACGTTTGGAATGGCTAGTCGCAACCTGGAACGAACGGGCGATCGCCTTCTACCAATACATGGGCGCAAGCATCTTACCGGACTGGAGAATTTGTCGGGTGACGGGTGAGGCGATCGCTAGTCTTGCTGGGAGCGGAGCTAAGAGTTAGGGATGAGGAGGCTAGGGGAACCAGCAGGCGAAGCCTGCACCACAGACTGCTGAGACACCACAGATGCGAAGCGCGTTATCCCACCTACCCAGACTGATCGGAGGGGGTTTGGGGGGACGCGTTCGTCCCCCAAGGGGGGTTTGGGGGAGACCCCCAAGGCTCGGATTCCTTCACGAAACCTCGCTCACCTCCAGCATCCCTCATCCACTTCCCAAAAACTGCTAAATAACATTGAAAACTGTTGAAACTCCTTGCTTTGCCCAACTTTCTTCGATAAAACCAAATTAGTGGCACAACCAATCGCCCCAACTACCTACTCTTGGAGCAAAACATCATGACTATTTGGGTGAATGAACAAGTCGATCCGTCAGGCATCATTTCCTCCTGCATTGCTTGCTGCAACCAGGAACACGCAGAAGCGTGTCACGACTCGTATGAGGAAAATCTCACAGACGAGCAAAAAGCCGCAGGTTGGGTTGCTCGCCTCAGAACTGTTACATCCTGGGAAGATGTACCCGTCAACGCCCTCAAACTCGACTAATCGTCTTGGATTCAAGGTGGTTCCTGACCCTAACCTCCAATTCCTCTCACTCCCCTGCTAGCCTTTAAGCAGATTGGCTCAGTGCTTAATCAGTGCTCAACAAGGAGATAGCAGACTTGAAGAACCAGTACACACAGAATTTGTCTGGCTTAATCTTAGGGATTGTGGTTGCGGCAATTCTGTTCATCGGACTCAATTCTTTCGTCATCATTAACCCAGGTCAGGCGGGTGTGATTAGCATTCTGGGCAAAGCGAGGGATGGTGCTTTGCTAGAAGGGCTGCACTTTAAGCCACCGCTGGTTTCGGCAGTCGATGTGTATGACGTGACGGTGCAAAAGTTTGAGGTTCCGGCTCAAAGCTCGACGAAGGATCTTCAGGACTTGACGGCTAGCTTTGCCATTAACTTTCGGCTTGACCCCACTCAAGTGGTGCAAGTCAGACGGAGTCAGGGAACGTTGCAAAATTTGGTTTCTAAGATCATTGCGCCGCAAACCCAGGAATCTTTTAAGATCGCGGCTGCCCGCAGAACGGTGGAGGAGGCAATCACTAAGCGGGATGAACTGAAGCAGGATTTTGATAATGCGTTGAGCGATCGCCTGGAAAAATACGCAGTAATCGTATTAGACACCAGTGTGATCGACCTCAGCTTTTCTCGCGAGTTTTCCAATGCGGTAGAGGAAAAGCAGATCGCGGAACAGCGGGCCCAACGGGCAGTTTATGTGGCTCAGGAAGCGTCTCAGGCGGCTCAGGCGGATATCAACCGGGCTCAGGGGCGAGCGGAAGCTCAGCGGCTGTTGGCGGAGACGCTGAAGGCTGAGGGGGGTGAATTGGTGCTGTTGAAGGAGGCGATCGAGGCTTGGCGAGAGGGTGGCGCTCAGATGCCGAATGTGTTGGTGACGAATGGTGAGTCGGGAGGAGTACCGTTTTTGTTTAATTTGGGGGATTTTCAGGCGGCAGGTTCACGATAAGCGGTCCTCTTTGTAGGCTGTTTTTTGGTTAAAAGAATCCGAGCCTTGGGGGTCTCCCCCAAACCCCCCTTGGGGGACGAACGCGTCCCCCAAACCCCCTCCGATTAGTCTGGGATAGGTGGCATGACGCGCTTCGCATCTGTGGTGTCTCAAGGGTTTGTTTAGTTGCAGGCTTTGCCTGCATTCACTCCCTGGTTCCTAGCTCCTAGCCCCTAGTCCCTACAACGTATAAGTAAACTCCTCACTCAAGACTCCTGGCACCCAAATTCCTCCTAGGCTGCGGTTGCCGTAGGTGCCGACTTCGGGGATGAATTCCTGGAAGTCGGTGAGGGCGATCAGGTTTTCGCCGAAGCAGCGGTAGAGGCTTTCGTCGAAGCGTAGGTTTTCGATGGGGGCGACGATTTCACCGTTTTCTACCCAGAAGCAGGCGTAGCGGGTCATGCCGGTGATCCGTCCGGTGGGGCGATCGCTCCAGTTCAAGTAATGCAAGTTGGACAGGTACAGTCCGGTATCCAACTTGCTGAGAATGTCGGCGGTGGCAAGGTTGCCGGGGGAAACTTCGGGCGATCGCAACGATTCTCCTTCGTCGGCACCGTTGGCGGTTTTGCCATATTCTTTAGCGGTGCGAGAGTTGATTAGAGTGTTAGCCAGCTTGCCGTTTTCAACAAGCGGTAGCTCGACGGGCGCGATTTCACCCCAGTTGTTGAATCGGGGAACTAAGCCCCGACTAAAGTTTTCCTTGAGGGTGAATTGGGGGGAAAGTTGCTTTTCGCCGCGTTGCAGCAGTCCCAGGGCGCTACCGCCTCGCTGCATGGAGGATTCGCTGACTGCACCCCAGGAGAGCATTCCCATGAGCTCGGCGACGGCAGCGGGGGCAAGGTAGGTGCGATATTGTCCTTTGGGAACGGGTTTTGGCGTTTGGGCTAGTCTTTCGAGCTGGAGTTTGGATTCGGCAAGTTTGGCGGCATAGGCTTTCTGGCTCCATTCGCTGCCAGCAAAGGTGCCTTTGACGGCTTGCCCATCTTCGGTGAAGAGGGAATAGTCAAGCGAGAAGGTTTCGGTGGCAAACCAGTGTTTTTGTCCGGCGGAGTCGGCGTAGGCCCGGATTAACGAACCGCCTGCGTAGATGCCGGTAAAGTCCAAACCCGTGACTTCGGGCAGGATGGAGGAGGCGATCGCCCCCGCCGCTAACAGCTTTCCCTTGTTCACTTCGTGGCTAGTGGCATTTCCTTTTGGCCATACCAGATACGGATCATCCGGGAGTTGCGGTACTTCTTCGCGCAGTTCTTCTAGGGCTGCCTGTGCCTGGAGCAAATCGGTTTCGAGCTTTCCGGTGAAGGGAAATTCGCGGTAGCTGTTGCGATCGCCCTTCATTAGGCTCAAATGCAGCTCACCATCGGCAACGCTGCCCGTCTGCCGCACCTTTGCGCCGTTGAATCGGACAAACTGACTTTGCTCTCCAGTGAGTTGCAGGGTCAGCTGTTCGTCTGTCCCTAATTCTGACAAGACGGCTGCAACAATCTGGTCAAAGGTCGTTTCCATTGGGCTGTTGGTTGTACTTTCTGTCAGCGTTTCCAGCATTACTCTCCCCCTCCAAACACTTCCACATTTTCAAACACGCAAACTGGGGAACCGTGACCTACGCGAATCACCTGATTGGGTTCACCTTTGCCGCAAAATGGAGTGCCGTACATTTGCCAGGTGGTGTCGTTGCCAATCCGCTTTAGGCTATGCCAAAACTCTGGCGTAGTTGCCCGATAGTTGGGATTTCGCAGTGTTTTGGTCAGCTTGCCATTTTCAATTAATTTGGCGTATTCGCAGCCAAACTGAAACTTGTATCGCTGATCATCAATTGACCAGGAACGGTTGGACTCCATGTAAATGCCCCGCTCGATGTCACCTGTCAGGGCTTCAAAGGAATCGCTTCCTGGCTCCAAATTGAGGTTTGCCATGCGATCGATCGGTGGTCGATTCCAGGAGGAAGCACGGGCGCAGGCAACACCCGGAATGCCCGTTCTTGCCTGACTTTCAAGGCTGCCCAAGCCCCGCTGCAGCACGCCTTCTTGAATCAGATATTCTCGCGTGGCGGGTGCGCCCGTGTCGTCAAAGCTATAGCTGGCAAACTCTCCCGGCACGGTGGGGTTAAAAGTAATGTTCATCAGCTCGGAGCCGTAGGAAAGCTGTCCAAAGTCCTGCGGTTTGACGAAACTGCCGCCTGCATAGTTGCGTTCGTCGCCTAAAATGCGGTCTAGCTCCAACGGATGCCCAACGCTCTCATGAATTTGCAGCATCATCTGGTCAGGAGCCAGCACTAGCGTCGTGGTTTCGATGGGGCAATCTTCTGCCGTCAACAGTTCTACTGCCTGTTCGCCAACTTGAGTGGCTCGTTCCCACAGGTTTGGCTCTGGAAATAATTCCCAACCACCTTGGTAGCAGTGTGCCAGATAGCCATTGTTGCTGCGCTGCTGCACGATCGCCCCCTCTTGAGCAGTTGCGCCAAAGTGGGTCTCTAACATCACCAGCTTTTGGTACACCTCAGAGCCGTTGCTGCTGACAAACCAGGTTTCGGTTTCATTGGCGATCGCCGTTGCCACCGCCTGCACAATCTGGTCAGAAACTTTCAATGTTTGGCACAGTCGTACCAGCAAATCATTGATTTCCCCTGGTGTAAGTGCATCCAGCGGTTTCACAAATGGAGAAATATACTCACCCACTACCTTGGGGCGTGCCGCTGGAGTCAGCGGATGAATTGTCCACGGGCTAGCGGCGATCGCCTGCTCATAGGCGAGTTTTGCTGCTGCCCGCAGGCTATCTAGATCTAGTGAGTTTGTCGCACCATAGCCAATCTGTCCATTCACCAGGACTTCTACCATCACGCCCTGGTTAACTGACTTGCCGTTGCTGCGAGGCAAACCATCTCGTACCGCTCGTACCCCAACCGATTCTTTAACGGCTCGTAACCCAACCCAATCCGCAGGAACGTCCAGCGACTCAATCGCCCTTAAGAGTTCAGAAATCATTGATACACACAAAGAGGAAGTGACCCGTAACCTCAAGTGTAGCGGGGGTGTCAATAGATTTCAGGAGTCCGGTCGTTCTGGGTTCGCTCTCGCTTTTGGAGGAACCATCCTTCAGGCTTGATCGCTCCTTTGACAGAGGGTTTAAGCTCTAGCTTTTTCAAGTTGCTATACATCAGGGTAGGGAGAGGCGACTAGTTCTATGACTTAAACTTCATCCGTCCGATAGTGTCTCTTAAATTTGTGAATTGATATCTTTAAAACATAGAAACGGCACCGAATGAAATCTCACACTAGTGATTCTTCAACTGTGACTTAAATGTGATAAACATGAGTGTTGCAAATCGGTGCATATAGTTCACTGACACAGATGTAAATGAAGCGCTTATTGCTCTCTCTACCTTGCTTTAAAAGTTGAAAGATTACAACTTTTCAACAAATTGAAAGCGGTAGGCATCTAGGGTCAATTTGATTCGGTAAGTTCGTAGTTTGAGAATAGAGTATTTGCAAACTTGCAAAACGGTTTGATTCAAAACCCCTGTAAAAGCAACTGAACAAAAGCTAACAATTAAGCGAAGGAGAGAAAAAATGGGAATTCTTGCATGGATCGTGTTGGGTTTGATTGCAGGTGCGATCGCTAAAGCGCTTTACCCCGGTCGCCAAAGCGGCGGCATCCTCGGCACAATGCTGCTCGGTATCATCGGTGCATTCTTGGGTGGAACGCTCTACACCCTGTTGACCACGGGTCAATTTGCCCTTGCTTCGGTTGGCTTCACACTTCCTGGTCTGCTGATTGCCGTTCTGGGCGCAATGCTAGCAATCTTCTTGTACTACCAGTTCACCGCTCGTCGGGTTTACTAAGGCGAAAGAAGGCAAAAGAGATCAGGGTTGACCTGCCAAAAAGCTAGCTTCAAAGTGTGAATCGGATGTCAAAGAAATCCCCTGCATTAGCAGGGGATTTTTGTACGATCGCGGCTACCTATTTTTCTACCTATTTTGGAGTTTAGTTCTGGATCTAAACAGGCGATCGCCTAAAAGTTTTCTACCTGAACTCGTGTCTTTATATTTCATCAGATTATCCTAATTCAAAGGTCACATACCTTTGAATTAGGATAATAAGTTTCTGACTTGTGAGCTTGCCTCGCTTCCTCTACTTCTGCAAGAACAGTCGGATTGTTTTCCGTTTCGGCTTCTCTCTCGAAAATCTATTCTTTTTAATGGCTCCATAAGACGATAGTCTTTCTCTCCGTGTTGAGAAAGACTATCGTCTTTGCTAAAGCATTAAATGTAACTGTCAACTGGCTAGGTCTGTTACTTAATAGCGATCGCCCCCAAAGGCAAGAAGTTACTTCATCTCATCTCTAAAAAACTTAGCCAGCCAATTTAGATAAACTTTAAGTAAATGGTGTCCTTTTAACGGAGAATTTAAGGTTAGGCACCGACTGCCGTAGTTTTTCCGCTGTGTTGATGAAGCGTATGAAGTCTTATCTTGCTGCTGCAATCCAAATGAATAGCCTGCCCGATCTGGAAAAAAATCTGGCGCAGGCAGAAGACCTGATTGATTTGTCCGTGCGTCAAGGGGCAGAGCTTGTTTGTCTGCCCGAAAATTTTTCTTTTTTAGGAGATGAGGAAGCCAAGATTTCTCAAGCAGAGGCGATCGCTCAAGGTAGCGAAAAGTTTCTCAAAACAATGGCGCAGCGCTATCAGGTGATGCTGCTAGGCGGCGGCTTTCCAGTACCAAGTGGAAACGGCAAGGTTCACAACACGGCATTGTTAATCGGTGCGAATGGGGAAGAACTGTCGCGCTACGAAAAGGTGCATCTGTTTGACGTGAACCTTCCCGATGGCAACACTTACCAGGAGTCGCATACCGTACTAGCTGGGCTGAAGCTACCACCCGTTTATCCCTCTAAAGAGCTGGGCAATCTGGGGCTGTCAGTTTGCTACGACGTGCGCTTTCCTGAGCTTTATCGCCACCTAGCTCAAATGGGGGCAGAAGTGCTGTTCGTTCCGGCTGCTTTCACAGCCTACACGGGCAAAGACCATTGGCAAGTACTTTTGCAAGCCCGAGCGATCGAAAACACCTGCTATGTAATTGCGCCAGCCCAAACCGGAAAACACAATTCTAGGCGGCAGTCTCACGGACATGCAGTAATCATTGACCCCTGGGGCGTGATTTTGTCAGATGCAGGCGACAAACCGGGTGCAGCGATCGCCGCAATCGAACCTTCTCGTTTAGAGCAAGTTCGCCGTCAAATGCCTTCACTTCAGCATCGCGTGTTTGTTTAGGCTTAGGTTCTGTTTTAGAACACCGGGGTAGGGGAGTACAGATGGGAGGGCACTCCGCGACGTGGAGTTGCCCTCCCATCTGTATCCTCTTTGTAGAGAAACGTTATTTAGATGTTTCTGATCCTGTGAAGAAACTTGTACAGTAGACAGGATGAGTTCTGTCGAACGCATGGTAGATCTGACTTCTTGGGCAGTTGCATCCCTACAAAATCCTTTACTTCAATTTCACGGTGGCGTCGCTCCTCTACTAGCAGCCACACCAGAAGCCGAAAATGCGCCTCTGGTGCTAGCTGGAGTGTTAATGAGTCTGGTTGTCATTTATTTGGCAGCCAAGATTGGTGGAGAGCTTTGCGCCCGAATTAACCTGCCCGCTGTTTTAGGAGAGTTGGTGGGCGGGGTAGTGGTAGGCATCTCTGCGCTGCACCTGATAGTTTTTCCAAACGGTGCGATCGAGGGAACAAATTCACTGATTGTTGCTCTGCTAGAAGCGACAGCGGGTTTGTCTCCTGATGCAGCCCTGGGCGTTTTTGAGACTGAGAGTGAGGTGATTTCAGTCTTATCAGAGCTAGGGGTAATCATCCTGCTATTTGAAATTGGCTTAGAGTCAGACCTAAAAGAACTGATTCGAGTTGGACCACAGGCGGCTGTGGTAGCGGTCGTGGGTGTCGTAGTTCCCTTTGCGGCAGGCACGGCT
This sequence comes from Oculatella sp. FACHB-28, assembly GCF_014696015.1. NCBI lineage: Bacteria > Bacillati > Cyanobacteriota > Cyanophyceae > Oculatellales > Oculatellaceae > Oculatella > Oculatella sp. FACHB-28. The sequence continues at coordinate 131,340 of NZ_JACJPJ010000036.1, forward strand.
GGGCTGATTGTGTTTTTTGGTTTACCTACGATTCCGGCGGTGTTTGCTGGGGCTGCCCTCACCGCAACCAGCATCGGCATAACAGCCAAAGTGCTAGCTGAGCTCCAGCGCCTCAGTTCTGAGGAGGGGCAAATCATCATTGGCGCAGCCGTACTGGATGACGTACTGGGAATTGTCGTACTGGCAGTTGTTGCAAGTCTGGCAAAGACCGGTGAAATCGAAATTAGCAATGTAATTTACCTGATTGTTGGGGCAGGCGTTTTTCTAGTTGGCTCAATTCTGGTGGGTCGTTTGCTCAGCCCCTATTTTGTGGCATTGGTTAACAAACTCAAAACACGAGGGCAACTGCTGCTATCAGCTCTAATTTTTGCCTTCATCCTGTCTTACATCGGCGCGGCAATTCAGCTAGAGGCAATCTTGGGCGCTTTTGCTGCAGGGCTAATTCTGGCAGAAACCGACAAGCAGCAGGAGTTAGAAGAACAGATAATTCCCCTGGCTGACTTTCTCACTCCGATTTTCTTTGTGGTGGTTGGAGCGCGCACAGATCTGAGCGTTCTGAATCCGACAATTCCTGAAAATCGTGAGGGTTTGGTCATTGCTGCCTTTCTGGTCGTGGTTGCCATCCTCGGCAAGCTGGTCACAGGACTAGCGGTATTTGGAAAACCCAACATTAATCGACTGGCGATCGGCGTGGGCATGATTCCCAGAGGAGAGGTAGGCTTGGTGTTTGTCGGAGTTGGTTCGGCAACAGGCACGCTTTCTAAGTCTTTAGAAGCTGCCATCATCGTGATGGTGATTCTGACAACCTTCCTGGCTCCAGCCTTCCTGCGGATTGTGTTTCAGGATTCGGATGAATCGGAAACTGGAATTGAGGCTGAAACTCCTGCTTCCGCTCTAGAAGGCGCAAATGGGAAACCATTTACTGCTCAACAAAGCATTGCAGAAGCAGAGAATATAGAGTCATCGCTGCAAGACCGACAGTAAAAAACGTCAATTCGGCTTAAGCAAACGCAGGCAGAGCAGTGTCAATGAGCAGGGAGGGCTTCTTGGGTTGGTGGCAGTAGGCGATCAAGCCACAGACTAAGTTTACCAGGCAGTT
>NZ_JACJPJ010000037.1:0-7244 GCF_014696015.1 Oculatella sp. FACHB-28
CCTCATGAATTGCTCTGGGATACGAACTCAGCCCATCTGTCACCACTCGTTGCGGTGATTGTTCCACCACCTCATGTGCCCCAGCAAAAAACGCTTTTGCTGCTGCCATGTCTACTCTTGAATCCACAGCGCTAGACCACCCCCCCGCCCTCGTGCCGCGATGAATTCCTCGGTCACCAGGAAAAAGGCAAAGAAGGGTAGCTTTGCAATCGCAATTTGCTCAAACGCCGCCACTTTCGCCTTGCCCCCTCGAAAATCTGCCGTGAACAGCGATCGCTCGCCAAGTTCAAACTGCACTTGGGTAAAGTCAAATGCCAACAGATTCTTCTTGCCCAAATACTTCGCTGGCCCGGTGAATTTCAGCTTAAAGCTGCCGAGTTGAATTTGGTTGCTCGCAGCCAGTAGAGATGCGATCGCTGTCTGCTCAAATTTGATCTGCGCCGGACTGAAGCGCGGCAGGTAGAAACCTTTGCCGAGGACAATTCCACTATTACGGCGGAGTTTACGAGTTCCCGTTGTAAAGCACAATCGCCACTGCCCCAATAGCGACTCTAGCGGGTAGGTCGATCGCTGCTGTTTGGCGGCTTTCTCGGCTTGCAGCAAAGCCGCAACGACCGTAGCGGGATCGGGGCGATCGCGCTTGCCAGAGCGATACGCCACGACTGCCTGTTGAAGAACATCGAGGTAGTTTGCAGTCGTTGTTAGTTCAGCCGTCATGCAGGTCAACCTCAGGGCGATGAAGGTGGAAATCGCTTTACCAAGAAATTATACGACCGCTCGATCGACGTGGTGATTTTTGGCAGAAACAAGGAAACTGTCAGAACTGGGTACTCGACTTGGAGGTAGAAGCCCCTTGATGCGAGAAGTTTTCAAGAATTCCAATTCTACACCTCGACAGCTTCTTATCCTTTGGGAATACTGTGAAGCGAAGGTGCTGCAAGCGTATGAGCGGTTGAACAGGCCGAGAATTCACAGCTATTATCAGATTTACAGCACTATGAAGACTGTTCAAGTTGAGTACGCAGGTCAGATCCAGGTCGCTGTAGGCAAAAGCCCTAGAGAACTTTATCCTCATCAGAACGAAGCGATCCGAAAGCTGGATGAGCAGAACAAATCGTCGTTTGAAGGTTTGCTAGTTTTGCCTACAGGCGGCGGAAAGACTCTGACAGCCGTTCACTGGCTCCTGCGTAACTTCATCGATCAGAGGAAGAAGGTTTTGTGGATTGCTCATCGCCACGAACTGCTCAACCAGGCATTTGAGACCGTACAACTCAGTGCTTACTCATCATTGCTAGGTAACGTTAGAAATTTTAGATACCGTGTGATTTCCGGGCATCCAAAGCACGATCGTCCAGTTAACATCCAACCAACCGATGACATCATTATTGCTAGCAAGGACAGCCTCAACGGCGGTTTGAATCACCTTTTAGACAACTGGGTTAGGCAAACCGATTCAATTTTGCTGGTGCTTGATGAAGCACATCATGCCACAGCAAAGACCTACCGAAACCTGATTAATGCCATCAAGCAGGATTTCCAAAAGAGAGGAATCCATAGTGGTTTCAAAATGCTAGGATTATCAGCCACTCCATTTAGAACAAATGAGAGCGAAAAAGGGCTACTGAAGAATGTGTTTCCTCAAGACATTATCTTTTCAGAACACTTAAGAACGTTAGTCAATAGAGGTATCCTGGCCGAGCCAGTCTTTGAAAGTCTGGAGACAAATCTAGATTTTTGCCGGGAATTGACTGACAGGGATATCAAAGCGATCGAGGCATTTGACAAACTCCCTAAAGCAGTTGCCGAAAGGCTTGCAATGTCCAGTGTCCGAAATAAACGAATTGTTGACCATTATGTTGAGAACCGCGAAAAGTACAAACCCTTGTTGGTTTTCGCCATTGATGTAGCCCATGCGATCGCAATAAACGCCGTATTTCAACATAGAGGTATCAACTCTGACTTTGTGGTTGGTGAGCTTGTAGATGGAGCAACCAACGCGAAGGTTTCACCCAAGGAGAACGGAGAGAAAATTCAGCGGTTCAGAAGGGGGGAGCTTGAGGTTCTCATCAACGTAGAGATGCTGACCGAGGGAACTGACCTTCCAAACGTTCAGACTGTTTTCCTGACCCGTCCAACCACCTCTACCATTTTGATGACACAAATGATTGGTAGAGCTTTGCGAGGACAGAAGGCAGGTGGAACTGACAAAGCCTATGTCGTCAGCTTCATCGATAACTGGGAAGACAAGATTAATTGGGTGAATCCCGAAAAGCTTCACATTGAAGAAGGTGAGCCTCCTATAATCCCTACCGAGACAGCAAAAAGGATTGCCCGACTTATTTCCATTGAGAAGATTGAAGAGTTTGCCCGGATGATGGACGACTCTATTGACACCACTACCATCGAAAAACTAGATTTTTTGAAGCGAGTTCCGGTTGGCATTTACTGCTTTTCAATTCTTGAGCCATCTGAGTCAAACGAGTCTATGCCCAGGAACCATGATGTGCTCATCTACACTGACACTGAAGAAGCCTACGATTGCTTCGTCAATGATTTAGCAGCTCTATTTAAGAGCATTGACATTGGAAACAGGGAGATCCTGACTGAAGAGGAGCTTAAGTACCTCCTACAACTTACAAAAGAACTGTATTTCCCTGACTACCCATTCTTGATTGGGTATAGAGACGCCGATATCGAAAATATCTTGCGATTCTACGCACAAAAACAAGCAGAACCAGGATTTATCGCTTTCAGTCAACGCCGAAAATGCGACTTGTCAATTGTGGCAAAGCACATGATTGAGCGGAAATTAGACCGCATACAGGAGAAAGAGTATCTTGACTCTTTATGGAATGACAGTACATCCTTCTGGCAAGTTTTGTTTGGGTACAACTATTTATACTTTAAGAAACAGGTAGACATTGAAATCAACAAATTGCTTGGTTTCTACCCTGGTTTGAACGTAAGTGAACCGACTATAATCCCCGAATCAGTACCACTCGATACTCTCTCGCTTGTTGAAATTCGGGAAATAGACCCAGCTGAGTACAGGGAAATTAAGGATGCTGTATTTGCTAAATGTACAGATGCAAACGGATTCATCACCTGTGCTACAAGTGGGTTTAAGAGTCAGATGCGACGGGACTTTCAAGTCGATCACATTAAACCCATGTCGGAAGGTGGTCGAACGACCCTGGACAACCTGCAAGTTTTATCTTGCAAAGCTCATACAGAAAAGACACGGATAGACAATGCCAGGATGAGACAAAGGGCTCAGTTTGTCTAGTTGGGATAGCGACTGCAAAATTGCAAAAAGTTCGGGCTCTTGTCAGGTTTTGATGATTGAGAAGCTTACTTTGACTTGAAGTTGAAGATCCTCGTTGTCTCAATCCGTGATCTCCTCTTAGACGGACAAAGCTCCGGCAGTAATACTGGGACTTTTTTGCCTGTTCAATGCTCTTGGCTCCTTCTAGACACCCTTGATTGGGTAGGGATGTCAAGCCTTTGTTGTTGCTTTCAACTACCAATTTTCTTAATTCGCGAAATTAATTAGGTCTTGGACTTCAGATATCACCCAAAAAACAGCGTTTCTCCTGAGAGAAAGTTAGTAGAGTTTTGAATTCGGCATGATTGGCTACCTTTCTCATCACCGTTTAACTCAATGCTTAGTCTCCACTCAACACCCTGCTGCTTCAAAACAGCAGCAGCTAAATGCAAATCACCTGTCAAAGCGACAGCAAAAAACGCTGCAAATAGCACTGTCGGCAGAGGAAAAGCTTGATCAGGAGGTTGCACCTCAAATGAAACGACTGTTGTTGCGGGCTTTTGCTGTTTATAGACGACGCGATCGCTTACCCGCAGATACTTTAGCTTGGCATCGTCATAGCCTCAAACGGCGGTTTAGAGAGTGCCTCAATCAGAGGGAGCATCAGCATGGGAGGCGCTCGCCCCTCTGCTTTACCTGGTTTCCTTACTATCTTTTCCTGTTGTTAGACGAACCCTCCAACACACCACTCGTTTCTCAGCAAAACCAGAATCAACTCTTGATATCAGATGGAAAAAGAAAGTTCGCCGTCTGGTGGACTCACCATCACAGAAAGCTGCTTGCTCTGGTGAAAGTTTGGCTAGCAAATTGCATCAATCATGCCAAAACGGTGAACCTGAAGCATAGACTGGGCAGTATTAGCCTGATCCCAATCAAAATCGGTAAGAGAGGGGTCAAAGTCCGAAACGTTTGGATTCACTATCACGACCTCTATCACCTTGAAGTTGCTCAGCTCGATCGAATTCAGATGGGAAACCATTGGGTGAGTGGGGTTAACGGTATTAATGGGCGGGTGTTTCATGACGCTCCCATTGTGGAGGAATACGACAGCTTTTTGGATGAAGCCCGAATTGCTATCCACGAAAGCCTCACTCGTCCTTCCGCTTTTAGCCAACTCAAACTGCTTTGCTGGATGGGATTGCTACTCATACAGGGGATTAATCCTTTGGCAGTCACCATCCGTCACATGAAAAGCCTGAAAAAGAAGCAGGCAGAGCTTTGGCTATAGCTTCTACCGGGTGCCGTTAAACTCAGCGGAGTAGTCACCCATCCCACAAGGGATACTCTGGTGCCCTTGCCAGAGTTTTGAAAAACCGGCGATCGCCCCACCTGTCTATCCAACCGCTCAATTTTCTCAACCTTCTGCCGTAGCATCTCAATCCCTCGCTCCAGATGCACTGCACCGGAATGTACAAAACTGGTCGGTTTAGGTGCAAAGGTTAGCTATGTCCGGTGAGCTTGGTCGTTAGACAGAAACAGTTCTAGGTGAAACAGTGTCTCTACAAAAGGGAGTGTCCTTATCGGTTAAGACGCTCTAAGGAATTTTATGATTATGCAACGACCAACTCAACGCCTGCCCATTATTAGTTTTGGGTTTCTTCTAATTTTTTCTGCTGCTAGTGCAGTCTTTGTTCATCACGTTTCTCCTCTTAGAGACACTAATTTTCAACCTAATAGCGCCAATGCTGGTTCATTAATACCCTGGTTACGGGGAGTACATGAAGACACTTGGTTGCAGGGTGCTTCGGTGTTGGCAGGATTGCTTGCTGTGAGCCTAGTACTTATTTTTCGACAGTGGAGCCAAGCAGAAACTCCTCATTCTGCCTCCCCATCGCAAAATGTACTGAGCAAGATTGCAGGTTTCTTAATTTCTGCAAGATGGATTGCTATCGGAAGCAGTCTATTTATGGCACTGTGGCTAGTGGTTCGTCATCACTATGGCTATCTCTACGATCCGAGCAATTTAGGAATGCTCATAATAGCGTCTCTACTGGCAATCCATTTCACATTTATTTTTTGGCTGTGGAACCAATTGGAAAGCAGTGGCAGACACACTCCCTGGTATCAGGGAGTATCAAGAAAAATTGCACAAGCTTTTCTGTTAGCTTATTGGATTGGAATTGGAGCTACCTTATTTTGGGGGTTTCAGTTGCTATTTATTGGTTATCTGCTTGGGCAGTGGTTAGTAGATTAAGAACTTTTACTTACAATTGTCTAACAATTCACTTGGAGCAGACTGATGAAAGATCTTGGTACATGGCGAAGGTTGTTTGCAGCCGCTCAAACGAACTGTTAACAGTTAACATCATTGCCGAAAATGACGCTAACTCGGCAGTGTTTAATTTTCAAGGTGCTAATTAACTAAGCTTACAACTGTACTACAAACACTAGCTCAATGGTCCTTTTGGCAATGTTTCTGCAAAGTGGGATCAGAACGGAGATTGGTCACACCACAACTGAGCCTTCCGACTGATTCGCTCGGATGCTTCCTTTTCGCTCAAATCGATTACTGCCTCCTTAGACTGCTGCAATATTAGGGGGTAGTAGTCCCCATCAAAGCAGAAATCGACTCCAACCAGTTCGATCGCCGTTCGTAACGCTAGGGTGTCATGCATCGGCGGTAGCATAATCATGTTGCACCCGTCGTACTTGCATCTCAGCATAAAGGCAACCTCTTGGGCTGCCTCCTGGGTTTCAAGCAGTAGTCGCAATGGTTGCATGTCAAGATATTAATACATCGCCTCCCCTTTTCTCAATCTTGTCAAAGCTGGTGCAGCGTTACATGGCATTTGTCCGAAGGCGGAAGGGGAGGAAAGCAACCTGGAACTGCTTAAAGGTCCTTCTTAATGCGTTTTGCTATGGAATTCTCCGTTCGCGAAGCGGCTCCCTTGGAGCATCGCTTCTCTCGGTACTTGTCAAAGCCTTACACAAAGCTCTGACACTTTCGATTACACCGCTCTGGGCCAATTTCTACCTCATCATCGACTCATCACTTATGTTTATTCAAGCTAAATTTTCTAGCCGATTTATTCGATTCCTGTCCCTCAGCCTGACCGTTGCAATGCTGTCCTCACTAATGGGACAGATTCCGGCCCAAGCACAAACCACTTTTTCAGATGTAGCGTCAGATTATTGGGCAGCACAATTCATTCAAGCACTCGTCGATCGTGATGTGATTCGCGGCTTTGCCGACGGCAGCTTTCGCCCCGACGAGCCGATTACTCGTGCCCAGTTTGCCGTTTTGGTCGGGCAGGCGTTCGACCGACCGACTGTTCGCAGTGCCGTTCGTTTTCGGGATGTGCCTAGTAGCTATTGGGCTGCCAGCGCTATCCAAACCGCTTACACCGAAGGCTTTCTCAGTGGTTATCCTGGCAATGTCTTTAACCCAGATCAGCCCATGCCCCGCGCTCAGGTTTTAGTCGCTCTGGCGAGCGGTCTACAGTTTCAGCCGAGTGGAACCAATGCCAGCGTGACAGGTGGCTTCCTTGACTACGATTCAATTCCTTCTTATGCCCATGATGGCGTGGCGGCGGCGACCTTCCGCGACCTCACCGTGAACTACCCCAACATTGATGTTCTCAATCCCAATCGCGCCGCGACCCGTGCTGAAGTGGCCGCCTCAATTTATCAGGGTCTGGTGGCGACTGGCAGTGCTCCTGCGATCGAGTTTCCCTATATTCCCTAAGCCAAGCGATCGCTCCTGTGCAAAAATGCATAGCGGCAGTGGAGGTATAAGCTTGTAAAAATGAAACTGTCAGAACTGAGTACTCAAATTGAGGGTAGAAGCCCCTGCCTGATAAACTAGCTTCTGCCCTCAACTTCCGTTTAGTCAGCCTTCGATGAATTGTCCTCACTGCAGCTCGGCTCACACCACTCGATTGCAACGCACTACTGATTTAGGTTACGCGATGTATCGCTG
>NZ_JACJPJ010000038.1:0-41802 GCF_014696015.1 Oculatella sp. FACHB-28
AAAAAAAAACGAAAAATAGCAACTTGCCCGAAAATGATGCTTGGATCACCTACAAAATCTACGACAGAATAAGCGTTTGAAGCCTTTTCTACTCCAAAACTTGCCCGAAAATGACCATTTGTTGGGATGTTGAGGCAAAATTATGAAAACTTTTCTGAAACTCTCACAGGATATAACTTCTAGCCATCGCATGGCACTTCGTTGCAGCTACGCTACCTTTACCCCTTGTTCGACCTACGGAACTCAATGCATCTCAGCTAAGGAACGACGAATATTCAAGTTTTTCGGAGTGTTAAGCAATGTTCCGCCAACAGTGTCCATTGCTAAAGCTAAGCCTCCTCGAAAAACCCTCTGCTCAAGTTCTTGGAGGTTGCCTCCCTACGAAGGGGGAACCAGCTAGGGCTTCCCTGTTCTAATTCCTCTATTGATTCTGAAGTTGTGGTACTTGCCAGAAGTTCTTTCACGTTTCCCGGTGATTCAAGCGATACTGGCTGGTCCGGGTCACAAATCCTGTTTTGGATTGGATCATCCCCTGTGTTTTGATTACATAACTGGGGGGATGATCCAGGGGCAGCGCTGTCCTGAGTAAATCGCTCTCGCCTAGCTTTGCGCTCCTTCAAGATTCCGGTCACCCGTTGCCAATGCTCGATATCAAGGCGATAAACTCGGAGCTTTTCGCCTTTGTGCCCCTTTACCGAGCGTGACCACCGCCAAACAGTTTTCACACCCATCTGAGATAGAAGCTGATGAACAATTTGGGTGTCACTCACCTTTGAGCTAACGGTGAAGTTTAATGCAACTTTGACTTGTGTAGCCAACTGTCTTGCGACGTTTGCTACCTCCTCTAGGTCATATTTAGTCCACTCTCGATCGGGATTCAAAAATGTCTCTAACCCAAGCTTGGCCCTGAGCGCGCGACGCAGTTCAGAGCCGCTGATATCCCAGGGACAAATCCCTCGATTCCAGGATGCCTGCTTCTGCAATGTTTTTGCAGTGAAGTCAATTGCCATGCCGGGGTAGAGCTGCGCTTCTAAGCTGAGCAGCTCCCCCCGTCGCCGCCCCGCTTCATCCCATAAGACATCCTCTACAGTCAGGGTATCCAGGCAATAGAAATCAGCCAGGTAGAACCGTGAAAGGGCTAACTGTTCTTCTGGACTTAAGGTTTCGCGCTGCTCAAGTAGAAGGATGTCAGAGTAAGTGAGCTGGGGAGCATTGATCAGTGCCACCGCGTCCATCTGCCTCAGCTCGTCTTTTGCGTCTCGCAGCAGTGCTTTAACAATCGAGTTAGAGCAATGATCTTCAACTTGAACCCGATTTCCTTCATACCTTAGCCGCACCAGTAGAGCAGTATTCAGGCTGTGCATTGAGAAGTTCTGCGCTGCACTAATCCGGCTAAACAAATTGACGTGGGGGTCAGTTTGCCAGTCATAGCTGGAGATCGCCTCAACGGTATCTTCCCTCAGCCCAGAGCGAACCAATCTGACTGTGGCACTTGTCCTTGATTGCAGGTGAGACTTTACTTCAAGTGCATGGGTTGAGCGGCTAACCTTGCTGAAATTGGAGCCGCGCTTGGCACACCAGACAATCCGTTCAACAGATTCTCTGGCCCGTCCCAGCGCTTGAGCCATGTCAGCATCGGTGGAGCTGCCGCCCGTAAAAATTCCAAAGACTTGGCTGATAACGCCTTGAGTTTCAATGCTCACTCCCGTTGCCATTGACGGAGAGGCAATAATCACGTCATACTCGCCCCGCTCCAGGACAATATCAGGGCTTTGAATAAACTCCCGTTCGCACTCGCTCCCGCTGGTTTCAGAATTGATTAGCAGTACCCGCTTTTGGGGCGATTCTTTGGCAATCAAACGGGCGATCGCTTTCCCCTTGTTGTCGGTGCAAACCATCAGCACCTTGCCAGCTTCTAGCTGTCGCACAGCCTGGAGTAGCTCGCCGATAACGGTGGTCTGGTCAGGAGACTGAATAAACCGCACCGGGTAGCCAGTGGCGGTGTAATCGTTGCGGATGAGGAAAACAGACGAATTGTCCCCTCGCAACTCCTGAATATAATTGAGCGTCGCATTGTCTAGATCAGCATCAGCCAGCAGAACCCGCCGCGCCGCTTGAATCAGTTCTCGGAAACGGGCTAGTAATGCAGGGCGTTTCCCTTCCTTCTGACAGGTCGAGCTGGTCAATAAATGGCGAACCACCTGCACCACTTCATCTAGAATCAAATCGCACCCTGCAAAGCGGCTAGGGTCGATTGCAAGCAGGCTATCAACGCACAGCCCAACCCGCAGCGTGTAGGCACAACCGTTAATGAATTCTCCGGCTACCTTGTCCAAATCACCTCGGTAGCCAAGCTGCAAGCGATCGCAAAGGTTCCGCATCAGCGCAGTTCTGTGCCCTGCTGCAATCACTTTTTCAGCACCGCCAGTAACCGATCCGAGGAACTTCGTTTTCCCCGATCCCTTCGATGAGGCAATGGCAATAATCCCTTGCTCTGGGAGATTTGCTATCTGCAAAGTGCTTAAATCAGCCGTGCTAACTCGCAGCGCCGCACTGTAGGTCAGACGATTTTCTAGCCGCTGCCAAATCTTCCAGTGTTCGAGTGAGAGAGCCCCATCGTGCGCCTGGTGCCAGGCATCAGCGCCACGAGTAGTGATCAGGTCATCGACCCCCTTCGCTTTGCCCTGCTCACCATCCCAGAGGGCGATCGCTACATCACAGCCAGCAGCCTTCAGCAAACTGCCGAATCGAGTTAGAGCGGTATTAACCCGCCGCTGGGTTTTAAATTTCTCATCCTGGTCAAAGGCAAGGCAGGTTCGCCGTCCTTCTGTAGCAAATCGCTCTAAGTCAGGAATGAGGGAGGGATCGATAGGATTTCCTAAGCGGTCTTTCGTGGAGTAGCCGCCGTTGACCCCGTAGAAGGCGATCGCCACATAGCCCAAGCTGAGGAGCGAGAGTGCCTTTTTAGCCCCCTCGGTCAGGACGACGGGAATTTCTGGATGCTTCTCTAGCCACTGCCAGAAGGAACCATCCAGAGGCACTTCTACCCCAAACCTGGTGCTGATTCGTTGCCTGATGCTTGTGGGAACAGGAGGAAGGTAAGCCTTTGACCCGTTGCTTACAGGAGTCTCATACTTCTGCTGTTTGCCCTTTTTAGTGTCCCATCTAGGATTACTGAGCTTTGCCTGCCAGGTTGAGCCATCTTCATTGAGAATCAGTGCTGCCTGAAAAGACTCTTTGACCTGATACCCAAACCGTGTGTATTGCCAGTTCAGTGCTTCATGGATGGGCGTAAAGACATCACCTGCTTCTGTTGGCTCAACGTCGCAGACGATGGATACGGCAGTGCGATAGAGTTCAGGGTCAATTGCCGATCCCTGAATGAACTCCTGCTTAATCTTGTGGCTAAACTGCTCAAGTGATGGCGTTAAAGTCTTTGGTGCAGGGACGATCGCTACTCCGGGTTTGATTGGAGGAGTTATCTTGCAACCCCTTCCCTGAGTAGATTTGAATGTCTCTCTGTCCCTTAGTTTCTGGGGATCGGTCTTCTCGACGGTTTTGAAGTTTGCAGCGTAAGAAATTTTCATTGTCGGCTACCCTGTGGTGTTGGATGGGAGCCGAGCCGTCACGTTACTTTGAATTCAGGTCTCTTACACCCTGAGGGTCAGGGTGGCAAAAAGGTAGTTTTTTGCTAATATCGACATGGAAGCATTCTCCGGAATCCATCTGGAATTCACGGGACTACGTGCATCCACTAAAGAAAAAAGCATAGACAATTCTTGCCTGCTAGACATCTAGTAGTGCTAAGAGACCGGAACCGGGACGTTGGTGAACTCAAATTTGCATCACAGGTTTGGCGACATGGGGATGCAGTCTGAGTAGGCGGCTCGGTTTTTGGTTTATTTAAGTTTTTTCAGCCTTTGGAAGTTCTTGCTTTCAGAGGCTTCCGCATTAAGTTTTTGTTTTATCTCCTCCTGGCAAACAATTAATCATGTTTCTTAGCCTCTCCATCTTCAGCGGCTAATTCTCTTAGCGAGATTTGCAATATGTCACAAAGGCGCTGCATTTGGACTGGTACTAGCTTTGGAGCATGGCGTCCCGTTTCCCAAGCCTGTACTGAAGACTCAACACATCCCACAGCTAAAGCAACTTGCAAGCGTGTTAGTCCTAGTTCTTTACGGCGTTTCAAAATTCTTTCACCGACAGACATGGGAATTGTGACTTTCATTACTGGTAGTCCGGTAGTTGAGACTTGGTGCTTATCGTAGCAGAGATCTAGCAAAAGCGATCATTTCTCTGTCCCAACAAATGGTTTTTGCTTCTCTACTTCAACCAAAGCATCAGCAAACATTACTAGGGTTAAGATGCCAGTTCTCCAATCAGCAAATTAATGGTTTGCTGTTGTGCTGCTGATAGTTGCACCATCTGTTACACCATTGGCAACTTCTGCTCCTTTTTCTCACCCTCTGCTTGAGGTTCCTTCGGCTTGCGCTCAAACACTTGGATGTTGGGTTGCTCCAGTACGAACCCCTGCTCAGTTGCAGTGCCCATTTTGCCTGCGATCGCCGCTACCCACTCTGGATAGTTTGCTTGGGCATCCTCCAGTTTCTTCCAAACTTTTGGCTTAACGGTTGCAGTTATCAATTGCCCGTCGCAGTCTATCTCAAAAGACTTCCAACCGTTCTCAACCGTCTGCGCTTCAGGCATTTCGTTGATTTTGATAGTGACTTCTAACTTTCCTGAAACAGGCATCTTTTCACCTCTTGGCTTAACAATTAGCTGAACCAGCAGCGATACTGCTGATTTTGCCCGCTCCTAATCCTGCTAGGCTGTTGAACTCTGGCGCGCGAAACTCCGTACTGTTGTGCCCTGGCTGTACATTCCCAATCTGCCTCTTCAGGGCTTGCCGCAATGATCGGCTCACCCCACTCGGAGACCACCTCTCCAGGCTCTTCGATAGGTGAGTAGTATCTCCCTCCAGTTTGATTGTCTTCCCAAACGTAATAGGTAATTCCTCCAATCCCAGCAACCCCAATCTGAAGGCATCCTACTCCCGTGCCACAAATTGCCGGGGGTGTGGGACTTGCTGGGTTTGCTCTTGCAGGCATGGTAACAGGTACCGCAAAGGCTGCTGCTAGGGCGATTGCTGCAAAAGGTTTGCTTCTCATGGCGATCGCCTCAGATCTGCCGTTGCAACAGGTCAATGAGCTTTGATACGCTCTCAGCCTGTCGTGCTGCCGTCTCAGCCTGCTGCTGGCTTGTGTCTGCAATTCGCTCTATTTGCAGCTCCAGCCGCGTCAAATTCTCGGTGAACCGTCCGATCTGATCGGTGATGGCTTCCAAGTTTTCGGCAACGCGATCCAACCTACTCGTTAACCGCTGATCGAGGTCGGTAATTCTCACGTTGGTAAGCTCCACTGTCCTCTGAATTTGACTGACCTTAAGTTCAATCCCGCCTGGTGGCTCTTTTGGTGGCATTGCGATCGCCTCACTCTTCCTCACTGTTTCCGTTCCCGTTGGAACGATTGCCGTACATTTCTTCAATCATTCGCCGCATCTCGGCGCGGTCTGCTGCTGCCAACTCTACTTGTGAGAAAAACATCTGGGTTAAATCCTGGATGTGTTCATCAGTACGTTGTCCTGACTCCTCAAGCAACCGACGTGTTTCGGCGAGTGCGTTGCTGTTAGCTTCAATCGCTCTGGCGTTGGAGGCGATTTGCTGAGCATTAGACGCAAGTTGTTGATCAGTCACCTCAGCCCGCAGCGCAAGTTGCTCTAGAATTCGCTCGATGCGATCCAGTCGCGATGGTTCTGATTGAGTCATGGCGATCGCCTCACTTGCCCTTGTCATCGAGCTTCTTGAATTCGCCGCGATCCTTTGCTTCCCTAAGCCCTAATTCAATCAGGTAGGCTGCAAGATTCGCTGTTGGTCTGCCCTGATACTCCGCCCATCCCTCTAGGTCTTGGTGAACGGTATCAGGGAGTGTTACGAAAATTCGTTTGCTCACGTTTTGGATCATAGATCTACTTGCTGCTAATACTAGCTTTAAGTTTCTTTCAGACTATTATCGTCTATCTTTTGATAGCAGATCTATTGCAAATAGCTATCTATTAGCTACAAATTTATGCTAGTATCTTGTTCAAGTAACGGACAGTGAGCGAACACGCTACGAACGCAGAAAAACAAGCGCTCGCCACTCCCTCTGTTGCCTCTGAACTGACTTCAGATTCAGTAATTGCAAAGCTTTTACCAAACTCAAGCAGGAGAAAAGACAGCATGACTTCAGCGTTGTCTAAGTCCACAAAAGGAACATTGAGCGAACGTTCAGAGAACACGGGGCTAATTCGCCCCTTAGTCTGCTTCGACGGCGGCAACAGAACGCTGCAATGGCTCGATCCTTGCGGTCGAATTCGCAGCATTCCGGCATTCATCAAGCACTTTGACCCCAGCTGGCAGGACATGCAGCCAGACGATCAAAGCGTTGTGATTGAGTTTGAGGGTGAGCATTTCGTTTTGGGTGCCGTGGCCCGTGATAACGCTGGGATTCCAGTTGTTCAAGATGACAAGTGCCAACTAGCGCGGAAGCTTGTCCTGGCTGCATTAGAGCCAAATCTAGGGCAGAACACACTACGAGTAGAGAGACTGGGAATCGCCCTTCCGACCAGCCGTTCTGAGCTAGCAGTTAAACAGGTCAAGGCGATCGAAGGTATCCACGAATTTACGCGCAACGGTGAGTCCGTCATTGCCACTGTTCGTAAGGTTGAGCCGATTGATGAAACCCTTGCGGCTTACAGGTGGGCATCGCTCCATCGGCTCTACAGCAGCAGACAGAACATCAACGGTGTTCTAGATCTCGGTGGTGGAACTGGCATCGGCAGGCTCTACAGCGTCTCTGGATCACTAATGCGAGATGCAGACCTGATTCTGCCAGGGACCAAGGAACTGGCAATCAAAATCAGCGTTCGCCTCAATGCTCAAATCGGAGCATCAGCCCCACTTGCGGCAATCATGGATGGCATTGAGCGCGGCGATTACGAACTGGGAACTTCCGGCATTAACTTCCGAGGTGCCTTTGAAAATGCCCGTGCTGAGTGGCTTGACGAGATTCGAGGCGAGGTCAAGACTCGCTGGGGGCGCTGGCTTAGCTCCGGTGAACTGGGCGAAGTTCTGATCATTGGCGGCTCTGCTCCAATTGCAGAACCCTTGCAGATTGCTACTAAGGGACGCTTCAAGATTGCTCCTGATCCGCAGTTCATCAGCATTCTGGGCATGACAAGACTGTGAGGGTGAACTAATGGCAAACTCCCGCATCGTCCTCGACCCAGACATTAGAGCTGTCGTTGATCAGATTCAATCCAAGACCAAGACCGCCAGCCCCTCGCAGGCGATCGCCCTGATGGTTTCTCGGTATGGCAGGCACCTGATCGAAACCTGGGAGCTTGACCCAAATCGATATCCTGATCCGTCTCCATCTAGCTCCTACACGCAGCCAGTTCAGGCGATCGCCCCTGCTGCTGAGCCTACATCTAGGGGCGACGGTTTCAAATTCACGGAGCCAATTGAACTGTGACCGCTGAGTAAATCGAGCGACAGCACCCGCTCATCACTCAAATGCACGAACGGCTACACATCTTGCAACTCTCTCTCGAAGCTGTAACCCTCACTCTAAAGGAGTTACAGCAATCGATTGATCGAGTAAATGACAACTAACCAGCCCGTCCCCGACCAAAGTTTCGGGCTGGCATCACTCCCACTCACTCATTCATAGGAGCTAATTCTCATCATGGCAAAGGATTTAGGCTACTACGCTTCAGACCGCGATGGATTTTTTGATGGTTTGGTAGACCAATACGGCAACCAGCTACAGCGCATCAACATTACTGAAAAGCTGTTCATGATTAGTGCGATCGCCACGATGCACTTCATGGACGGCAGTATGGCAGATGCATTAGGCATTCTGGGCGACAGCAAGGACACCCCACAGGAGATCAGAGATATCCTCCTTCAGCTTGAGCCGATGGACTACAGCACTCAATTTGGCTTTATGGAGTCGCTGTTAGCTCAGTCAAGAGAACAGTATCGTCTGCAAATCGAATTCCTCCGTCAGCTTGCCAATGCAGGCGTTAGCAACGATTTAGCTGAAGAAGTGTCTTGCATCATTGCGGCTGGTGGCGAACGCACAGACGCGCAAATTGCGCTTGTGAGCCAAGCCTGGAGGCAGGTAGTTGAATCAGATCCCCGCTTGGCTAACCGAATCGAAATGATGATGACCGCCCCATAGCACTCACCATCAAAGCCCCTAGCTGTTGCTGAGGGCGACTTTTACCTATCTAGAGAATCAGCTAATGGACTTCAAAGAGTACCAATCCCAAAACAAACCGAACTGGATTAAACGCAACCCCGTTCCATCCGCAGCGATCGCTCTCATGACGCTAGCTGCTGCCGTCAACTTCCCCACCATTGCCCAAAACATGGAGGCAACCGGACGGGTGAGAGAAAAGGCAATGGAGAACAGTGAACTAAACCAGCAGCTTCAGGCAACCTCATTGTTTGTAGAGCAACAAGCAGAGATTGCAGAAAAGCGCTACAGCGGAGGCTGCGTCCTGGTCGTAGCGAGTGACGACCCTAGCAAATTTACTTCTCTCACTGAAGGTCAGCCAGTCCTGGATGCAGTTCGAGGGGTTCCGCTCCCTGCTGGCACTGTCGTTTGTGATGCCTTCGGAAACACGTCCCGCATTGTTCCAGTGGATGGCAATCCAGTAGCAGGCGAGTTTGCATTTACCGGCAACAAGCAGGTTGTGGAGGATGCGATCGCCGCTTCCAACGCAGACGCAGAAATCAATCAGCCCAACATCGAATAGGAGTTACAGCTATGGCATTTGGACGTAAAGCAAACTCGCCAGGTACAACTCGCAACCCTCGCAGCACAACCGATATACCCCACAGACCTACCAGCAGAGGCAACAGAAACTTCTTTCGCGCAAACGCCGAAAACATTTGGTTCCTTCACATTGCCTACTGGTTGGCTGCATCAGTTGGGATCATTATTGCCCTCTTCAATGTCATTCCCTACGAACGGGCGGTGCGATATCTATTCGGCAGAGCGATCGCGGATTCAGGCATCCTTGAAATCGTTAGTCAAGTACCCGTAATCAACGCAGTAGTAGGAGTTTCCGCGATCACTGCCTTTTGGATTATTGGCATTGTTTTCTGGGGCTTGCTTCAAATGATGGAGTTGTTTGAGAAGTTCCTGAGACGCAATCGTGCCTTCATGCAGTACACGATCGATGATGCCAACAGCCACCAAAAATATGTAATTCACGAGGACGATGATCCGTTGCTGGTGGCAATGAAGCAGTTCTACAATCGGTTGCCCTTGCTCACGATGAGGGATGCCCGGAAAGCGAAACTAATTGCCTACACGATTGATTTGTGCGTCTGCATCTGGATCTATCCGCCTATTGAGAATGGTGGACCTGGTGAACTCATGATCGTGTTATTGACGGGGCAATGGAGTCTGATCGCCTGGGCCAATGTTGTCGCCCTTTTTGCAACCTTGTTCATCGTCGAAATCGTTGTTGACATCCTGTTTTGGATCAGTGACCTTATCCGCTTCGTGCAGGTTGGCATGAAACTTCAGTAATTGCTTTTTGGGCGTTGCAAGATACCTCGTAACGCCTCTCTTATATAGCTTTCAGGTATTTCCAATGACGAATTTCAATCGCTCTAAAATTCAACGCACTGCCCATGATTGGCTGGCGATCGCTGACGAGGCAAACGAAAAATCGGGCAATCCTACCCTAGTTGCCACTGCTGGCGTAATTGGCGGTTTAGCCTTTGCCTCACTCACTGCGTCGCCCTTGGTCGCAGCCATCCCGATTGGCTGGGGCGTGTGGGAGGCTTGGAAAATCAACGGCCGTAAGGCAAAGAATGACGAGGCGATCGCCGTTGGCTGTGTTGCCAGCATTCTCACCAATGAACTGTTTCACCAGTTCAGGCAGCAGGTTGGAGATGAGGTAGTCTATGACCAGCTTGATTGGGCAGAAGAGTCTAGATTGCCCCTTAGCCGCGATGCTCAAGATTTTCTCACTTGGTATCGCCAGTTCAAACAGCCACAGCTACCTGCTACTGAGATGACCGGGGAATTACCTGCTGCACAAGACCAAGAGCCAGCAGGAGCAATTCAGCAGGAGCAGCAACAAGTAGTAGGGACTAACACTCGTCTGAATGCGGTGAACGTGCCAGCGCAAGCTCTAGACGATTTTGAAGACACAACACCAGCCGTACCAGTACAGCAACCTGTATTTGCCCAGCCAGCGGCGATCGCCCCTGTAGCAAACCGTCAAGCTTCCACACCTCAACCAACTTTAGAGGACTTGCTATGTAAGGGGGCATCTCCTGAGCAAATTGCACAACGGCTCAACTTCCACGCACGTCTGAAGCTGCTGGAGCGGTCAATGAGACAGCATGAGGGAGGATGGCTCATCAGCTTCATCAGAACTCCAGTTGCGCTGATCATTGGTCGCCCTGGCTCTGGTAAGTCTAGCTTTGCTGGCTTTGTTGCAATGGCAAGGGAGCTAATGTTTTCGGTTCCCGGCTACTGCTATGAAGGAGTACAGCCCATCCGCTCTACTTTGGTCGCTGACCCTAATGCCCATCTAAAAATTGATTCAATTTGGTCAAGGCGTTGGGATGTGCGAGGCAGCGGAGATGACTTCAAAGCTGTTGAAGATTCCATCCGAGAGATGTACAAAGCTTTTGCTAACTCCAGAGGCGAGAACTGGCGGCAATGGATCTATGACGAAATGACTGCCTGGAGCGGGGCGATCTCAGATGTCAGGCTGCTGGGTGGATTCTTGCCCCAAGTCACCAGCAAAGCCAGAGCAAGTTTAGATTTCATCATTGGGTGTAGCCATAACGACACCTTAGAAGCCCTTGGGGGGAAGGCTGGACAGGCACGGCTCAAGGATGACATGACCAGCCTTTATCTAGGGTCGAAAAACACGCCCAATGGTGTTGTGCCGACACTTAACGGTCTGGTTTGTGGGCTTGATTTTGATGACCACAATCGACCGATTGAGCAGAAAATTAGCCTTCAAAGTTGGATGCAACCTAGCTTCTTGGAAGCGATGTTTCCAGAGGTTTACTCAGCTCCATCCGAAACAACTAACGCCATAGGTGATACTGAAACATTAAAGGTTTCAGATGCATTAGGTGAGCCACTAAAAACCATCTGGCTATTTGCTAAAGAGCAAGGTGATTGGATTAAACCTCGTGATGTTCAACGCAAAAACTTTTCAGTGCTGAAGGATGCTAACTCTGAAAAGATTCGTCAGTACTTTGGGCTTTTATCTGATATGAACTACGGGGAGATAGATGAATCTGGCGAATCTGTCACGTTCAGAGCAAACTAGCTGTCGCGTGGTTGTCATGTACGACGCGACAAGCATGACAGCCCTATACGACAACGGACGCGACAAGCCACGCGACAGAACGCGACAACTTACGCGACACACTGGAACAAACACAAAAGTGAAAAAAATCTTCTACAAGAGCAGAGAGTTTCTGTTAGCAGTAGGAGTGATTGATGGAAGTGTAGGTTCAATAATCGCTCGCTCTTCCTCGTTTGAGCCTTTTATTGAAACCAGTCTTTTGCTAGATCATTCTCTTTTGTCATCCCCTAGAAATCTTGCCTGATACCTCAACAGGATCAGCGCCACTCAATTTCTCTGAAACCACCTAAAGTCAATATGCCACGTCCCCCTTCACAGATGCAGACGCGAGATCAAGTCTGGTTAATCGCAATTCCAAAACGTCAAGCATTCACCCAACCTCAGTTTCATTTCGGCGAGCGCGTTAAGTGGCAGGTCCAAGACAACCTGCAGAACTGGCAGAGCGGACAGATTGTGGGAATGCAATTCACTGTAACAGGATGGCAGTATTTTGTTGAACTGGATAGGAACACTGCACTGACAACCGATCTAGCCGTTTCAACTAGCATGGCAGAACAGTATTTACGGTTAGTCAAAGACGCTGCTTCGGTTCGGGATTACTTGCGGGGTGAACCCGAGTGGTTTCTCACAGAGCCTGCTGCATTCAAGCTGGGAATCTCTACTGAACAGCTGCGTAAGCTTAGACGCAAGGGACTGTTTAAGAATGGACATCACTACCGGGACATCAGCGTGCCTGGTTCCGGGCTGCCTCGGTGGCAGTGGCATGTAGAGCGCTGCGTTAAAGCACTAGAAATACCGCCGGAGAAGCGCTCCATTCGGAAAGGGTAAAGCATACGAGGCTCTGGAACCGATCACTTCACAAACAGCCATAATGTCTGTGTGAGTTGGCTTAAGCAAGTTCACAACCTACAGTAATACAGCTATATGCGACTAGCCTCTTAGGAGATGGGTCAGCAGATCGGCTCAAGAGTAGTGAAAGTTTAGGGAAGCTAATCAAGCTGACCTCTGAAAGCCTTACCACTCAAGCAACTTCATTTTTCTAATGTCTTGGAAGCTAGACAAAATTCTAACTAATCGCGATTTGCTCATATTGTGCCAGAATCAGAATTAAATCAGCGAAGCTTGTTGCTCTAGCCAGCTTTCGGGCTTTTTTGGAAAGAGCGTTTGGGTTCAAATATTGTTAAAGCTTGTCAAATGTTCTTCGTGGAGTAGTGAAAGATTAGGGAAGTGAGAGCTGATCAGATCAAGCCGTTTTTGCCATCATCCCCCCATCACCCCCTGTTCTAATCTTCACAAACGCTGCACCTGGACTCCTACAGGGCTAGCCTACTCCAGAGTCATTTGCCTGACTAATTCTGGGGTGAGCACTTTTCCAAGCAGGCGGTAAGATGGGTTGCGTAAAAGGGTGGCGAAGGTCGCAGGGTGCTTGTAAGGTTCCCCCTTTTTAGTGGTGAAGACGTAGCTATGCTGTGGGTTGCAGGCAGCACGCAACCCCTGAGTCTTTACCTCCAAGTTCTCACTCTCACCAGAGTACTTAACTAGCCACTCTTCCAGATACTCATAGAAGCAGCGCCCATCAGGGTATTTCTCATTTGGCACGGGGACTAGTTGGGCTGAACCCGCTGCTTCGCTCTGACTACACAGCTCTGAGGACAACTTCATCCACCAGCAGTGCTCTCGCTTGTACAAGAATCCTCCGGTCGTGGGTTCTGCTCGAGAAAAGTGCCACTCTTGGGATGGTTCAGCCCGCAGAATCTGCAAATTCCGGTAAACTCGCTGCCGTTGCGGCAGCAAATAGGCCAGAAAAGCAGCGAGCAGAAATCGTTGGTAACTTTGGGCGATTGCTCGAATGGGACGAACTGACCCTAAGCTCTGTCCTTGGGCTTTGGATTGAGTACTTTGCAGAAACCGAGAAGCGCATTCCTGGCGGAGTGCCTCGACCAGCTTGAGAAATTCCTGCCACTGGAATGTCTTCTTTGACTCATCACTCACGGATATATGGTCACGAATCAATTTGATGACCTTCCGCTGCTTCTGACGGAGCAGTTCGATTACAGGAATATCTAGATACTTCTCAACACGGGGATAATCTGTTTCCAAGCGATAGAGGAACTTTGCAACTGCCACCACTGCAACCAGTATCTTAGACACCGTATGTGGACTCTGGCTACCTCGACCAGATTGCTCAGATGGGGTTGCCTCCGGGTCTGTTTTTAGCCAGTTCAGATAGTCCTCAATTAAGTTCATTGTCCTTTGGGCTGCGGCTGTTGCCCGACTTTGTGCAGCTTGCGGGTCTTGAGCAGTTTTGATCGGCTCAAATGCCACAATCTGCTTCAAGCTCAACTGGGCAAGCGGTACTTTTTGAATCCGATGGAGCCAACCCAGGAACAGGAGAACCCATTGCACATATTGTTCCGCTGTAGAGGTTCCTACTTCCTTTTCTTTATTGGGACGCACTTCCGGGTTGACAAGGAATTGATAGAACGCAAAAAGTTCTCGTCTCAAATCCTCAGGAAGAACATCTCCTTCTACAGCCCCTAATCCATATTGGTTAGGACTCTTCCGAGAAGTGAGGCGTACCTGTTGAGCAGAACCTTTGCGTGCCCTCTGACGTGGAGTAATCTTGCGCTGTTCCTCGAGCGAACCCGGATACCAATCCTGTTGGCGGCACCAGTTCATCATCTTATTAAGGGCTAAGCGGTAGTTGCGCCGACTGTTACCAGGAACCTCAAATTCCTCAAACTGCTGTTCCTGAATCTCAGGTGCCTGGGGTAACTGGTCTAATGGCACTTTTTTGAGATGCTCTAGCCCTGCCTCAATTTCTGCAGCTTTGAGTCGCTGACCCACAGGACCTGAGAAGCCCCACCCCGGCAACGTGTAGCGCAGCAGGGCAGTTTGGAGTTGAGCGATCGCGGCATTTGCTTTGTGAGTGGGTTCAGCGACTCGAACTGCTTGTTCATAAGTCGTGAACACCTCAAACATTGAAGCTGGCTTTTGTCGATCAGGCATACAGAATTTAGAGTAACTCCAATAGTTTCCATCCTAAAGAGA
This sequence comes from Oculatella sp. FACHB-28, assembly GCF_014696015.1. NCBI lineage: Bacteria > Bacillati > Cyanobacteriota > Cyanophyceae > Oculatellales > Oculatellaceae > Oculatella > Oculatella sp. FACHB-28. The sequence goes on from NZ_JACJPJ010000038.1 coordinate 14,506, forward strand.
TTTGCAAATCTAACTAATATGACATTATAATAAATAAGTAGGTTAAGCTCTTTTCCTACATCTGGTACAACATGACTAAATCATCTGTTGCTGAAAAATTACAGCTCGTCAATCAACGCCTCAAGGCTGCAAACACTGGGGTGAGAATTTCTCAAAGGGGCGATCGCTTATATGCTAGAGCGACTCTTCCACCCAAACCGGGCTCTACGAAGGACAAAGCCCATCAGCAAGACATTGCGCTCAGGGTTCTAGCTAACCCACAGGGACTACAGCGAGCGGAAGCAGAAGCTAAAAAGATCGGAGCCACACTAGCACTCAAAGAGTTTGATTGGTCACTCTATCTTCCTAAAGTAAGCCCTGAAGTTGAAACTCGAACGGTTGCTCAGTGGATTGCTGCCTTCGAAACAGAGTACTTTCACCGTCGTCAACGTTCTCCTAAAACTGAATCAACTTGGAGGGTTGGCTACCACACGTATCTCCATCGCCTGCCCCAAGCAGTTCCTTTAACGTTGGAAGTTCTGCTCGAAACGATTTACAAGACTAAGCCAGATAGTTGTCCTCGAGCGGGAATGTGCGATGCATTTGACAAGTTAGGCTCCTTTGCAGACTTAAATACGAAATCTATTAAGCTTCTGCGTGGCAAATTCTCTTCCAAAAACTCAGTTCCTCGAAATTTACCCTCTGATCAAGAGATTCTGCAATGGTCTAATGCCATTTCTCACCCCAGTTGGAGGCAGGTGTTTGGTCTTATAGCAACCTATGGTCTGCGCCCTCACGAGGTCTTTTACCTGGACGATGAGGAACTTAGGAGAGGGGGAGTAATGCTGACGATACTGGATGGCACAAAGACAGGAAAACGCCGCGCTTTTCCTTTTCATCAGGAATGGGTAGAGCACTTCGACCTACATAATCTGCAACTACCAGAGAAAAAAGGCAAGAACAACACCCAGATTGGGAGCAAGGTGGCCGAGCACTTTCGAAAAGTAGGAATTCCCTTCCCTCCTTATCACCTCCGTCACTGTTGGGCTGTGAGAGCGCATCGTTTAGAAGTAGATGTTGTTGCTGCAGCTCGGTGGATGGGACACAGCGTGGAGACGCATACGAAAACCTATCACAGGTGGATCTCTGAAGATGTAGATCAGCAAGTGTATGAAGCAGCAATTGAACATGCTCTGGGTAAGAATTCAAGCTCGCACATCCTCGAAACAGGCAGTTCAATAGTGGAGAGAGGGTTTCTGCTACCAGCGAAACCGATCATCGAGACAGCTAAACTCATCAGCGATGTGGAGATAAATCCAAAGTTTGCGATTAATCAGAAGCAGAGCATTCAACCACAATCATCAGAAGTTGTGGCAAGGGCAGCCCTACGGAGTTCGGTAAAGAAATCTAAGCTCCGTTCCAAAGCGATCGATGAGAATTGTCAACAGCTGAGTCTTTTGACTAGCCAAGATTTCACTGTGGCATGAACAATCTAATAACAATGGATGATTCGATTGCAAGGACGGGCTCTCTACCCTCAGATTGGGAAAAGAACTGACTCAGGCTGCAGAGCCTCACAAAATACTATCTAAGACTCTGCAGTTTCACATAGTCATTCTCTAGGACTCCAGAGTCTTGAGAGATGCTGTTTAAGACTGTGGAGTCTTACACAAGAATCAACTGTATTGGCTACGCTGGGCAGCGAGCAAACGGCTAACGATCGCCTCTTACTGCTGAAGGATGAGCCTGAAACAACGACCGCCAACGTGACCTTGAGGATCATCGTGGTAGAGGAAGTGGTTGAGGAATTTCCTCACATCTAATAGTGATGTGGGCGATCGTCCCTTAAGGATTGCGATGCAGTCGAGTAGGACATCGCTGCCCTACTCGACTGCATCGCAATCCCTATCAGGAAACGGGAGTATGCTGAGGCGATCGCCCAAAAGATATCTGCAAAAACTCACCTTTCCCTATCTCCACTGCTCGCAAACCTCACGCATTGCATCAACAACCCCTCGCGTTGCTGTTTTGCCGCCGAGGTGAAGAATAGCAGGATAGAGCGTGACGAGATTTTGCATAAGATGCGATCGCTCACGCTGAGCGATCAGATGGAGATAGGTTTGCCAGTCGGAATGCGGTAGGACAGTGAGGGAAAGGCGAGAAAGGAAACCACTAAGGGTCTTGACACGAGCGGGCTTGGAGGTGAGATCCAGAATTGCTCTCTGGAGGCTGAGTAGAATATCCTGAGGAACCTGTTGAGTTAGGTTGCTCAACACCTCTGCTCGACTGTCCTCATCCTGCATTTCTCGGGCTGCTGCTAACAATGCAGAGAAATCGGCAGCATCGAGTTGAGCCAGGTTGCTCAACACCTTTGCCCGACTGTACTCATGCTGAATCTCTCGGGCTGCTGCTAATGCCTGAGGGAAAATGGCAGCATCGAGTTGAGCCAGGTTGCTCAACACCTCTGCCCGACTGTCCTTATGCTGAATTTCCCAGGCTGCTGCTAACAATGCAGAGAAATCGGCAGCATCGAGTTGAGCTAGGTTGCTCAACACCTTTACCCGACTGTACTCATCTTGAATTTCCCGGGCTGCTGCTAACAATGCAGAGAAATCGGCAGCATCGAGTTGAGCTAGGTTGCTCAACACCTTTGCCCGACTGTACTCATGCTGAATTTCCCAGGCTGCTGCTAATGCCTCGGGGAAGATGGCAGCATCGAGTTTAGCCAGGTTGCTCAACACCCTTGCCCGACTGTACTCATCCTGAATTTCTCGGGCTGCTGCTAACAATGCAGAGAAATCGGCAGCATCGAGTTGAGCCAGGTTGCTCAACACCTCTGCTCGACTGTACTCATGCTGAATTTCTCGGGCTGCTGCTAGTGCCTCAGGGAAGACGGCAGCATCGAGTTTAGCCAGGTTGCTCAACACCTCTGCCCGACTGTCCTTATGCTGAATTTCCCAGGCTGCTGCTAATGCCTCGGGGAAGATGGCAGCATCGAGTTTAGCCAGGTTGCTCAACACCTCTGCCCGCCTGTACTCATGCTGAATTTCCCAGGCTGCTGCTAATGCCTCGGGGAAGATGGCAGCATCGAGTTTAGCCAGGTTGCTCAACACCTCTGCCCGCCTGTACTCATGCTGAATTTCTCGGGCTGCTGCTAACAATGCAGAGAAATCGGCAGCATCGAGTTTAGCCAGGTTGCTCAACACCCTTGCCCGACTGTCCTCATCCTGAATTTCTCGGGCTGCTGCTAATGCCTCGGGGAAGATGGCAGCATCGAGTTTAGCCAGGTTGCTCAACACCTCTGCTCGACTGTACTCATCCTGCATTTCCCGGGCTGCTGCTAACAATGCAGAGAAATCGGCAGCATCGAGTTTAGCCAGGTTGCTCAACACCTTTGCCCGACTGTCCTCATCCTGAATTTCTTGGGCTGCTGCTAATGCCTCAGGGAAGATGGCAGCATCGAGTTGAGCCAGGTCGCTCAACACCCTTGCCCGACTGTCCTCATGCTGAATTTCTCGGGCTGCTGCTAACAATGCAGAGAAATCGGCAGCATCGAGTTGAGCTAGGTTGCTCAACACCTCTGCCCGCTTGTCCTCATCCTGAATTTCTCGGGCTGCTGCTAGTGCCTCAGGGAAGATGGCAGCATCGAGTTTAGCCAGGTTGCTCAACACCTTTGCCCGCCTGTACTCATGCTGAATTTCTCGGGCTGCTGCTAATGCCTCGGGGAAGATGGCAGCATCGAGTTGAGCCAGGTTGCTCAACACCTCTGCCCGCTTGTACTCATCCTGAATTTCTCGGGCTGCTGCTAACAATGCAGAGAAATCGGCAGCATCGAGTTGAGCCAGGTTGCTCAACACCTCTGCCCGCTTGTACTCATCCTGAATTTCTCGGGCTGCTGCTAACAATGCAGAGAAATCGGCAGCATCGAGTTTAGCCAGGTTGCTCAACACCTTTGCCCGACTGTCCTCATCCTGAATTTCTCGGGCTGCTGCTAGTGCCTCAGGGAAGATGGCAGCATCGAGTTTAGCCAGGTTGCTCAACACCCTTGCCCGACTGTACTCACGCTGAATTTCTCGGGCTGCTGCTAACAATGCAGAGAAATCGGCAGCATCGAGTTTAGCCAGGTTGCTCAACACCCTTGCCCGACTGTCCTCATCCTGCATTTCTTGGGCTGCTGCTAACAATGCAGAGAAATCGGCAGCATCGAGTTTAGCCAGGTTGCTCAACACCTCTGCCCGCCTGTACTCATGCTGAATTTCTCGGGCTGCTGCTAGTGCCTCAGGGAAGATGGCAGCATCGAGTTTAGCCAGGTTGCTCAACACCTCTGCCCGCCTGTACTCATCCTGCATTTCTCGGGCTGCTGCTAATGCCTCGGGGAAGATGGCAGCATCGAGTTTAGCCAGGTTGCTCAACACCTCTGCCCGCTTGTACTCATGCTGAATTTCCCGGGCTGCTGCTAACAATGCAGAGAAATCGGCAGCATCGAGTTGAGCTAGGTTGCTCAACACCTTTACCCGACTGTCCTCATCCTGCATTTCCCGGGCTGCTGCTAGTGCCACCTGAAACAGAGCTTTTGATAGATAAGGTGCTAACGCTGCAATGGCTCCAGCGGTCTTCCGCTCATCCTGCATTTGCTCCACATAAGCCCAAGCCTGCTCCACTGTCCAAAAGTCTCGCTTGACAAACTCCGCCATCATGCCAATCGGCAGATTGCTGATCAGGCTATTCAGCGTTGCGGTGGTCAAGGCATAGCGACATTGCAGGACAATCGCCCCCGTCTTATCTTGCTCATAATCTCGTTCTGCAATCCTCCATCCCCGAGCCACATCTTCGACAAAAATAGCGGGTTGCCCAATCCGGTCGCACGCCTCAAACCATGCATTCCGCCCTTGAGCATCACTCATTGCCATCAGTGCATGAAGCTCATCTGTCCAATTTGCCTGCTCCAGATGCCAGGTTAAGTGGCGATGAATATAGCCGTCATTGGGCAAGCCATCCCAACGACAATTGGTAGCGCGTTGTTGGTAACGTTCTAGAAACTGCCGGTGAGCTAAGGGTAAGTTTTGAGTTTCAGATTTGAGTGTGCCTTCTTCGATCAGGTTGCGGGCGATGTCGTGCATCAGGTCATGCACTCGGTAAGTTGGCTCACCTTCGGGAGTGGCTACACCATCCGTCAAGAACGATCGCCGCCGCAAGTCAATCAGTGCCTTCTTTGCCTTTAGAGGCGACACATGCCACAGCACTGCTGCTACTTGCGCCTCTAAATTCACATCCTCTGGCAGCACACCCAGCCAGGCAAACTGCTGCAACTGCTCTGGCTTCAGCCGCCGCAAACTCAGGTTAAAACACGCCCGCAAACTATACTTGCGCTGCTGCTCCTCATCCAGCCGCTCCCACGCTTCCGACGCATCCAACACCTCTAGAGCGACCGCCCGCCGCTCTACCTCAAACTCCGCTCGCAACTCTGCCCAGGTCAACCCGTCCCGCACCTGGTTCGCTGCCAAATCCAGCGCCAGCGGTAAATATCCCAACACTTTGGCAAACGCTTTTACCTGGGCTTCCTGCTCCACTTTCCACTGCCGCTCTAGCTTCTGCCGCACCAGATCAACGGCTTCCTGCTCTGACATCAAATCTAGTGCGTAATACTCTGCTCCCTCGACCTGCGCCTCTCGCGTCGTCACCAGCACCCGACAGCCCGCTCCCCCCACCCGAAACCAATCCGCATGAGCCGCATTCCAGACATCATCTACCACCAGCAACATCCGTCGCTCCGCCAACAGATTATCCAAATACCGCGAAGCTGACTCCAGCGTATTGGCGCTAAACGCCTCTCGCGACTTATCCAATTCCCGAATCCACTCGCCCAGCATCGTCTGCAAGTCAGGACTCTGCCCCAGTGTTACCCACAAAATGCCATCGGCAAACCGTGCCTGCACCTCTCTATCTAGCACCAACGCCGCCGCCAAAACAGATTTTCCTAGCCCACCCAGCCCTGAAATAGCACTCACTACCAGCGTTCGCTCATCCTCTGCTAGCAGCTTTTGTTTGACCGCTTTCAGCACCTTCGGCCGCTCCACAAAGTTTTCTGGCAACCGCACTCTCGGAAAGGGCGCACCCGGTTTCAGGGGCGATCGCCGCTCAACTCCCACCTGCGTTTCTGTTGCCCTTGACCCTGTGGGGTTAGACCAAGGGCCGTTACTTTTTTTGCTCCTCCGGTGAGGCAAGCGATCGCAATCCCTCATATGCCTTCACGAAGGTTGGGAATAATCGCCGCACTACACTTTCTGTATCCCCTTCAAGCTCATAACTCACTACATTCGGAATCAGCGGAATTGCCACCTTCAGTTTTGCCGATGCTGGAGTATCAGGTTTCTGTAATTCCTCCAGAATTTGTTGCAGCAGTGCCTTAATATCATCTTGCCGTTGTAATGGAGTCAGTATCTCAAGCTCATCTACTAGTTCGGCTGTCACTGTCTCCGCAACAGGTTCTGGTAATTCGTGTCGCTTGATCTGCTGACTCAACGTAATGGCATATTCACGTTCAAATTCCCGAATCCGCTGCCAGGTCAGATCAATCTTCTGTTGAATACGAACCTTCTCTGCTTCCTCTGCCAGTAAGAAGGCACGTTCTTCGCCTGCTAGTTGTTTATAGAGTGTCGTCAGGTTCGCTTGAACATCAGCAAGACGATCAAATGCCATACTCAAACAACTCCAGCAGTTAAAAGTACACCAAAATTTTTACTAGAGTCTAACACTCCTATTGAGAGGCAGCGTTTAGTTTGGACGGAACAAGATGCCCATTTTACAAGGGGCAAAGGTAGCATAGATAACGTTGTACTTTAACTTAGTGAAACTAGTAAGAAAGTTTATTACATAAGTAGCTACTTATGTAATAAGCCCTTGACCGTTTCAAAAGAGTTACCTAAGTAATATGTCTTCAATAGATCAAAAACTCGATAGTGATTTTCTCTAATTGTTTCTATATTCCACTCACTATATGTCATAAAGATATAGTTAGTATTTGCCCTGTTCTCTATAGATCCTTTATATCTCATTTTTTTATCAGGAAATTCTTTATTACTTAATGAGGAATTCTTCTTTCTATCTACTAACACTATGTTACCAAGCCTATGAACCCATTTTTTGTGATCAACTTCGGAGATAGTTGCTGTTTTTCCTAAACTTCTAGGCATTAAATGCTCTACCGATGAAGTGCTGCTATCAAAATAAATTTTAGAATTTAGACTGCCAGATAAGAGGTCAATTTTTAACAGCAAGTAACGAGTCTTATTGATTCTTTGACCTGCGTATTCACCCCACTTCTCGCTATCAAGAAAATCTAAAAAATATTCAATGTCAACTGCGGTAGAAGCCTTCTCATCTTGATATTCATATTTAAGAACAGGGGAGTCAAGAAACTGAGATGCTAAATCCTTTATATTGCCGTCTTGCCTTGATATCTCCTCCATTTTTCTTAGTAAAATAAATATTCTCGATTGTAAGTTTCCTTTACCTGTTAACCAGTAAGCTGAACAAAGATTATCTAGTTTAATTAAGAAATCGTAGATTCTAAATTCCTTGAAACACTCTCTATAATGCATTAACGGAGCAACATAAGCGTTTCCATAAGTTTTTGTCAATATATAATTAAGATTTACGAAAAAATTTCCAACTTCACTGGAGCAAATATCGTTACTAGTAATAGCTTGTAAATGTTTAGAATAGCGACCAATTACTTCAAAAGTACCCTCTCCCCTGGTTAACATATTCCTTCCGTACATAAACTCAAAAGCCTTATTAAGGTTTTGGTTATCATCGCTTCTATATTTCATTGTTATAAAGACGATTGACCATAAAAACTCATCAAATGAATTGTATGGTTCGTCGATAGCACTTTCGTACTTTTCCCATTTTTCAGCAAAATCCTTTCGGTCTCCCTCATCCTTTATGTGTCGTAAATTTTGTGCTCTTAAAATATCACTTGCTTGTAGTTGAAGACCTCGACTATTTAGAACTGTAAATAGATTATAGGCATCATCAAGATTATTAGGAGTTGACAAGTATATAATTAAAACTTTTGTGCAAAGGTAAGCATAAAAATCTTTCAAGTATTGTTGTACATCTAATTCCTCCTCAGACAACGCCTGAAACCAATTATGCAATTCTAAAATTGCTGCCGCCATGTTTTTAACAGAGACATCATTGTCTTTGCCCTGAGCAATTAATCTTAAGCTTTCAAAATCCTTCGTTCCGTTCTTCTTGAGTACATACTCTTCCAAAAATTCTTTGTCTTTTCTTATTTCAAATTCAATTCTATTTCTTTCTGGAATACCATCAAACTCGTCCCTCTCCTGCCTCATTCGAGTCCGAATCTTATTCTGTAAATCCTTACTTTTTGATAAATCTCTTAAAACTGCTTGTAGTAGATAGAGAGTTATAAATCTTTGCTGACCATCTAATATATCTTGCGAGGTGTAAACGAAATCACCTTCTTTAGATTGCTTAGTATTCCAAACCATACAACCCAAGAAATACTCCTTTTCTTTATCTCTTTCCATAGCTTTGCGAATGTCATCAAGCAAAGCAACTACTTGATTCTTACCCCAAACATAGGGACGTTGATATTCAGGTACATTGTAGAAGCTATCGGCAGAAAAAATATCTTTAATGTATTTCTTTCCGGTATCAAGAGTGTAGGAAGACATAAGCTCAGTTCTACTTTCTACTTCAAGTTTTATGGGATTAAAGCATTAATGCGTTTTAGTTCGAGGTAGAGGCTCTGCTTACCCCTTCCCAAAACCTTTTAATTTCTAATTTGAATAGTCTCAAATCCATAGGAAATCGACACGATAAGTTGTAAGAAGCGATAGCTGTCAGCCAGCCATCGAACGCACCATAGGGGAAAACGCCGCTCTGCCTGTGCTGCCTCCATAGTATTCACAGAAAAGGCGGTAAAATCAGCACTATCCCAACATCACTAATGGAATTAGTGGAAGTCATGCTACCAATGGTAGTCAACACTAATACAGAACACTACAATTGGCGTTAAGTAAAATATTGGGTTGGTCAGCAAACTTTTCTATTACAGAATGTGTCGCTGCTCCGATGTCCCTGCAGACTCCATCTTTCACAGGTGATTCGGTTCCCTTACGTTGGTTTATCGTTGATGACCTGCTGGAAGTCTGCTGTCTTTCAACATAGGGCAAAGTTTGAACCTCTATCTCCCGCATTACCAGGGTTCAAACTGGCGAAGCTGCTGTTTGCCGCCATATGAAATTGAAAACCCGTGCTGGGTAAAGACTTCAGGGAATTTTTCTGATTTTTATGTCTGTTCTTGCTTCAGAAGGATAATTCAACCAGTTTGAGGTGTACCAATTAAACCCTTCTGTTTTTTGCAGCTTGAAACCCGCATTACAGCGTTATCCAAACCTGTGTCAAATAATTTAGAGATCAATTGGTACAGTAGGTAGACGCTAAATGTGGATCTTTAGGAAATTTTTCACAGTTTTTTCCTAAAATTCCTTTGATGCAGACGTTACAGCACTCGTGTGGCGGCATATGACAGCTTCGCCAGTTTGAACCCTACTACACAGTCAGAAAAGATGGCAGTTGTAGCTGAAGCTATGGAACAAATTACAAGAAATCCATCTATGAAAGATCGAATTATCTCAACCTTTAAAGCAGGAGATATAGAAGCATTAAGAACTTCGATAAATCACCCGCTTGTTAATCTCGTATTAGCAGCTTTAGAAGGTTGGTCGAAAGCAGATTAGTTCTATCCATCCTTTGATCAACAAACAACTCAAGAGCCTAAAAAAAGTTTTCAGATGTCTGGTTACCATTGTCGTTTTTGGCGACTGCCTTGATTAGACACTCAAATCATTGATAGTACAGGTTTGGACTAGTTTAAGACTAAGTACTACTCAGAAATTGGTAGTACATCGCCTACTTTTGAGGGTTTTAGGAGGCTGAAACCCTGATTCTTTCGTTGAGTAGTTGCGCCCCGCAGCAGCAAGTCAAATCTGTACAGCTTAATAGAGCCATCTTCTGTAACGCTTACGGGACAAGCTTTTTCATCTTTCGTGGCACTAAATTACACGTATCCTGATTACACCCCTTATTTAAGGCTTCTGGATCTTGAGACAAATTAAGCCAAGGAGCATCAGTATCCTACCCTTAAAGCCCAAAACGTTTGCTTGGCACAAGGTCAGGGATTTACGCCATTCATTTGCTAATTGTGCCAAATCATTTGCTCATCCACAGTTTGCGTTTCATAACTATCTTTGATATGAGAACTAACTGAATAAGTAAGTCCTGCCTTGTGGCACCGAGCCACAGGGCAGGATCTGATCACGTGTTTTAGGCTCTGCGGCTCAAAGTTAGCTCTAGCACAATGACCGACATCGCACGTGCCGATCGAGAGGAACCGCCGGATCAGTTGAACGTCACCGTGCGCATGTCCTCGCTGCGGGTCCAGCCGACTCCGCTCCATGCCCAGTTCTCGTAGCCCATGTCACCATCGTTGGTGAAAGAGCCGGTATCGAACACGAAGACGTCGAACCCGTTTCCCCCAATTTCGATGTCGTAGTCCTCCGTGACGCCCGTGAGGTTGTCCGGACCGTCGTAGGTCTCGTGCTGGATGATCATGACGTTCTTACCGGGGTTTCTGGCAGAGACCTCGCAGAGATGTGCTTTGACGTAGTCGCCACTATTCTGCGCCTCGTGCGTCAACCTGGCGGCGGCGTCACCCACCGCAGCCCCTCCCGACCCCGGCCCCGGCCTTAGCGGGACGGGGGCATTTGGTAGCTCAGGCGACGGGCAGTCCTGTGCATGTGCTACGGCAGGACCCGCCAGGATACTGGTACCCACCAGTAATGTCGCTAGACCCGAGATTCTCAACAGTTTAGAGAGGTTTTTTTCTTGACTTTTTGGCATGAAACCCATGATTTTATTCCTTGGTTGTTTTTTCAATGATGGTTGCTAACTATATTGTGGCTGAGCAGTAAAACTTGCGTAATTAGCAAATCAGTTGCGCGCTTTCTAAACCTTCGAAACTACTATTATTTAAGGCTTCTGGATCTTGAGACAAATTAAGCCAAGGAGCATCAATATCCTACCCTTAAAGCCCAAAACGTTTGCTTGGTACAAGGTCAGGGATTTACGCCATTCATTTGCTAATTGCGCCAAATCATTTGCTCATCCACACCAAGTCATTTTGTATGAACTGAGAATCTTCAAACTCCTACCATTTCTCAACATAATCAAGCTCCTTTGTGTGTGAATAAAACGTCGTGGTTTAGATGGTTTAGTATTCTGGGACATTGCTCCTGAGTCGTTCAACAGTTAGGAGCAACGCTTTCGTATTTCCAGCGTTAGGTAGCACAGCGCAGGCTTTCCAATTCATTGGGAATCGGCTGTTGCAGTCGTGAACTTTCGTTTATACGACTCATTTCAACGATTCGAAGATCACCACTACGGCGACTGTGCAAAAGGTGACGATCACAACTGGTACTAACATTGGTTCTAAGAGACTCAGCAAGGGTTTAAAAAACTGTTCGCCGCCTAGAGTTGCAGAAAAAACGGAAATAACAGCAAAACCAATAAGGAACAGAAAGAACCATTTAACGATCCGAAACGCTAACCTTACTGATGGAGAGTATCCACCTAAGTTGGACTGACTGGTTTGCAATGCCTTGGAAGTTGACTGAGCTGAGTGATTGCGTAGATAAGCAACATCTTGATAAATTGTATCGACTTGAGTTTGTATCTGCTTGAGCGCATTGGTAAGCTCGGAAATAGTTTCCAGTTGTTTTGCGGGTGGTAATCGATGGGTTGAAGGATAGTCCTTTGAAAACACATTTGAGTAATAAGAACCCATCGCTTTTTCTGAGATAGAGGAATTCATGGCAGTAACTTAAAAAGAGTTGTGTGGATCATCGAAGTAAGTGAATTGCTGCTTTTTAGCTCATAAAGCTTAAAGCGCATTTACTTAAGAGTAGCTAATTGAGCGTGCTTTAAGAGTAGAGTTATTTAAGGAATAAATTAATAATAAATAGGCAGTTTTATAAAAGAATTTTTTGTTTAACAAAGTACTGAAATAAGAGAATTTCAGCTTGGAAAAGTTCAGCCGCAAATTATAGAAATTCCCTAAATTACTTTCTGATAGTGCTGCATGACACTGCAATGTTGTCAGCAATTGCACATGTTTAGTGGCTTTTGCCGAACAGAGATCACTGTGTTCTTAGGCAAGAGGATTGAAGTATCAATGAGCAAAGCTTTTACTGTTTTCAGTTTAGTTTGATACAGCTTCATATTTGTTCTAGTCATTATCCGATCCCGAACTTTTAAGCCACTTTCGTAGAGGTTCAGGATTCGTACCGCAAAAAGTTAAGGAAATATCGTAGAAGTTCAGGGTAGACTAGACAGCAGTTTTTTCAGGGTGTACTAATCCTTCTCTGCTAATGGAGCCTGAGCAGTTAGATCGCATTGTTGATGTAGTTAGTGCAAAAATTCGTGCATCAGAAGGGGGGCAAGGACTCACTCCTGTTCAGCGAATTGTCCTGCGTGGCTCTCTAGAAAGGCAGAAGTATAGGGGAATAGCCCATAACAGTGGAGGCTATTCCTACAAATACATTCAGCAAGAGGTTGGACCAGACCTCTGGAAGCTGCTCTCTAAGCTATTCGAAGCGGAGATTAAAAAGACAAACTGCTGGGATATACTACCGGAGCTGTGTAGCAAGGTAAGTTCGCCATTAGTTCCTTCTAGAGAAGATGCCCAGTCACGAAATGACGCTGCTCCGCCTGCGCCTGCGCCTGTGCCTGCGCCTGCGCCGCCAAGAGAAGAGGCTGAGTCAGGGACTGACCAACAGTTTCAGGATTGGGATGGAGCGCCTGAGGTCCGTCGATTCTATGGACGGCAGCGAGAACTGGAGCAGTTAGAACAACAGATTACGATCGATGGTTGTAAGCTCGTCACATTAATCGGCATCGTTGGCATAGGGAAAACGTGGTTGGCAGTGAAGCTTGCCAGAAACATTCGGGAGCATTACGACTGTTTAATATGGCGCTCGCTGGACTTACAGCCCCCTCTATTGATGCATGATCTCTTAGAAGACTTAACTCAACAGCTATCTAGGAATAGGGAGAGAAGCACAGACGTGACACGCCTTGTAGATTATTTGCGAGATCAATCCTGCCTGATCATCCTAGATGGCTTTGAATCTGTTCTTCAGGGCGGAACTCATGATGGCTCCTATCGAAGCGGGTATGAGGATTACAGTAGACTTCTAAAACAGATAAGCACACAGTTTCATCAAAGTTGCGTCATTCTCACAAGCAGGGAAAAGCCAAAAGATATTGCGGTGATGGAGCACCTTGGAGTCTATTCATTGAGCTTGTCCGGTCTTGGGGAATCAGCTATTCGAGAGCTTTTGACCAGCAGAAGACTGTATGGCTCTGATGGTGATTGGCGAACATTAAGTAGTCACTATCAGGGAAATCCAGGCGTGTTAGCTGCTGTAGCAATGGAATTGGAAGTGTTTGGTGGCGATATAGCCAGCTTCTTGAACCAAACCCCTTTAGGAATTCCTAGGGCTGCTCAATCTATGTTTAATCAACAATTTGAGCGTTTATCAACGCTAGAGCAAGAGATTATCCAATTTTTAGCAAACAGCCATGAACCTACTAGCGTCGAAGATTTACTGTCGGTGTTTAGCGAAAGAGTACCTAGCATCGATGTACGTGAAGCATTAAGTTCATTGATCAGAAGGTCCATGGTCTATGTGAGAGAGGGGCGGTATTTTGTGCAGAGCTTGCTGATAGCACATGTCAATGACTCTGCTGAGTAAGGTTTTGAATTGCTGCCTAAAACCACAATCTATTTTTGCTCTAGGACAGAAAATGTATCCTTTCGTTAAATGGGATACAGCTACAATCTCGAGTAACCTATATCCTATTACTGTCTAATCATCGGCTTTTCTTGGTATTCACCCTCCTGAATGGCCGAATCAAGAATCGCCTTATTAGGGAATCTACCTCAGGAAGATGGTTACCATGTCGGGCTACTCTTCTCCATCAGCAGGCTCTTCTTATAGAAATTTCGAGCGTGATTCAGAATACATCTATCGTCATCTGCTCGATATTAGAAAAAGCGAGTCTCCGGATGTGCTGGTTGAACGCCTTCGTAGCTTGTTCATAGAAGGCATTCATTATCCTGAAGCGGAAGCTCTAAGGGCTGTCAACAGGATGGTGTTGTCAGAGTGGGCAAGTAGCAATTTTCCCCATGTTTTGAATCGCTGCTGTTACATCCTCATCAATCATTGGTGGTCCCATTCAGAGTTGAATCAAAAGCTCACTAAGGCAACTCATGACTTAGTTGCTTTGTTTCTATCAAACTCCTCACCACCTGAAAAATCTCTTGCCACACAGCGATTAAGGGAATTAATCAGAGAGTTTACCAAAACAGAACAATACCAAGCGTTACAGCGCCGAGCACAGGTTGTGGGGGGACCTTCACCAACCGAAGGTCAGCTAAATACACAAGATCGTGAGAATGTAGAGAGTAAACGCATTATTGATTTGATTCATCGTTATCCACTTCTATACTCCTACTATCTACGTGGAGAAGACAGTGAAGATAGTGGTGATTTGCGAGCTATTGAACGTTTGCAAATTAAGCGGGAGCAGCAGTTTGAACAGGATTTGTTCCACTACATGACCTATATGCAGAAGAGCAGCAATTCTTCTTGCAATGGTGCTTTGTCAGCAGTGAAAAATCCAACATTAATGAGCACCGAAGACTTAAGAGCAGCAGTTATGACATTTGGAGGAGCTGTAAAAGGCTCTCCAAGCTATCGAGATGCTGCAAAGCAGTCCCTAAGCACGATAGCTCAAGCAGTATCCTACCAAGATATGAAGGAGCAGGTACACGAATATTTGCTTTCCTCCATTCGTTGCTCTGCAAATCCAGACTATGGAAATCATCGATTCAACAGTTGGCTATCAGAACAACTAAAGAGCACTCTTCCCCAAGGAGATACCTTAAAGCCAAGTACGCATCTGCTGATGCGTACTTGTGGTCACTTAATAGATGTCCTATTAGCGAAGCCACATGTGTCTGACCATAAGTCAGTTGAAAACCATTTGATGTTCGTGGACCTGAATACTAACCTAGGAGCGACGTTTACTATTGGTCTTCTGCTGAAAATTGTTTTACTGTGCGCTGCTAATAGAGGTAACTTCACTGTACTCAAGTCACGTATAGCCAAACAATTCGCTTGTATGTTTAGGCACTACGAAACGGCAATTAGGAGCAATACTGAGTGGCTTATTCGGTGTTTGGACAACCTGATGGTTGCCTTTTCTATTCACTTTGGAAGACACAGCTTCTCAAATTGGACGAGTTTATTGGACCAGTAAGCACATCTTGAAATTTCTTAAGACGCGCTTACATAGGAACAGCTAAGTAGATCAAGCTTGCAAAGCTCAGGCGTGTGAAGTTAGATAAAGGTATCGATTTCAACAATTAGGAGGGGCAGAACATGGGCGCCTGCTTACGCGTTTTCCTGAGTCGGGGTTCTTTAGCGGCAACAAGAAAAATTCTCTTAAGCATTTAAGCATCTGGTTTCCTGGCTTGCTCCTTCAAAATACCCGCAAAGCCGTGAGGCATTGACAAGAGCATCAGGGAGTTTCATGAAGAGATAAGAAACGTTCAATAAGGCAGAACAGCGATCGCCCGCTGCTTATCTCCTTCAGACACTTCTAGATACCGTGCCAGTTCATTCAGGCTCTTATGCCCAGAGATAGCAGCAATATTCTTGATGGGGGTGTTGGCATCCTTCATCGCAGTCAGAGCCGTTCTTCTGAAGCTATGAGTACCAACGCCCTCAATTCCTAATCCCTCACATACAGCCCGCAGTTCCTTATCTACAACTTGCCTAGTGATGTGAGGCAACCTCTTCCCACCCTGCGAGGGGAACAGGTAGCCAGTCCTGGGCAGAGCTGCATCAGCCAGAATTGCTCTCAGCTTTGGGTGAATGGGTACAGCTCTTGTCTCTCCGGTCTTGGTTTTGGTGAAAATGATAAACTCTTCCTGGATGTTCTCAGCTTTGAGAGCGATCGCCTCACCCATTCGGCAGCCAGTGTAAGCAGCAATGGCGATCGCCGTCCGGTAAGGTTCGCGAGCGTAGGTTAAAACTTGCTCTACTTCGGCAGGGGTTAAAACTTTGGCTTGACCTTTCCCTTCAACTTTGCCTGCCATCGTTTGCTCACTCTAAAATCAGTTCCCTCTAATAATATTGTCGTTTCAGTTGAATCGACAACGGAGAAATAAGTGTTTTAGAGGTTCTTCATGGATGCAGTCAGAGAATAAAGCCTTATTGCTCAGAATGCCTTCTTATTGAGAATGCAAAGCTATCAGTGATTGCATATTGAGACAAGTTAGACTTGCAGTAAGAGTTAGCACTGACTGCAATGGGCAAACAGCCAAACTCGATGATCGGAACACGAGTTCCCCCAGATTGGAAAGTACGAATCGAGACAATTGCAGCTAAGACAGGTCGCAACCCCAGCCAAGTTATCTATGAGGCGATCGCCCTCTACCTGGGAGAGAATGACGCTTCGACCGTTGGGGTAACGCTTCAGGACATTCTGAGCAAGCTTGAGGCAGTGGAGCAGCAGTCAGCGATCAAAGTGCTGATGGCAAGGTAGGGGAGATCCCGGTTGAACGCTTCTGCATGTCGGTTGAAACCGTAATCAGAGAAGCAATCGCCTTATTCAGTACGTTTGCACTATATGCAGTAATGCAGTAATGCAGTAAAATCTTAAGTAATTACTGCATTGGTAAAATTCCATGGCTGTTATTGCGTTTGTCAACCAGAAGGGGGGCTGCGCGAAGTCAACTACCTCAGTTCACTTTGCCTATTGGCTCAGCCGCAAAAAGAATAAGGTCTTGCTGGTCGATGCTGATGCCCAGCGCTCTAGTTCCATCTGGCTAGAGTCAATGGAGACTCAGATTCCGTTTGAGGTCGTTCAATCACCTGATGACTTGCTAGAGAGAATCCCAGAACTAGTCCAAACATGCCAGCATCTTATCGTAGATGGGCCAGCGGGGTTGTCAGAGTCCACCAGGGCGATTCTATTTAGAGCAGACCTGGCGATCGTTCCTTGCCAGCCGACCGGGGTAGACTTGCGCTCTGCCTCTGATGCTATGCGACTAATCAGGCAAGCTCAATCAGTTCGCAGTGGACCCCCCAAAGCTGCCGTGTTCATCTCCAGAGCAGTGAAGGGGACAAAACTGCTAGAGGAGGCGATCGCCCTACTGACCAAAAGCGAAGTTCCGATCCTAAAGTCAGTGGTCTACCAACGTCAGATTGTGGCTGACACTTTTGGGCAAGGTGCGACAGTTTGGGAGTTGGCAGGAAAGCCCGCTGCTGATGCATCTAAGGAGTTTGAGCGGCTATTCAAAGAAATCATGGGGTTACTGCAATGAGTCCAGCAAAAAGACAGCGCAAATCCCTCGATAGCAGCAACCTAGCTTCTGAGTTTGTCTATGGCGATCGCCAGGGCAGCAGCCGTTCTGTAGAGCCTGTAGAGGAACCTGAAGAAATAGATGAGCCAGAGGAAGAACCACCATCGGAGCCGGAACCTAAAACACCTCAGAAACTGCCTAAACAAGCCCGTGCAAAGAAACCTAGCACCACCAGTAACAGGAGTAGCCTTATGTCTAGATTGATGGAATCCGCTGTTGAGAAGGAGCCAACGATCCGGCTAACTGTGGACATGCCCCAATCAATGCACCAAAAGCTATCAATTCTCTGCGCTAGAACTGGCAAGAAAAAAGCTGAAGTAGTTCGGCTATTACTTGAGGAAGCACTTAATGAAGTAAATGAATAATGCAGTAATGCAGTAATTAATGCAGTATTTACTCATGAGGGAAACGGAATTTCCCTCATGAATAGGTAGAGTGATCGCCGCCTCATTCTGGGCAGATGACGATAGGCGTAGTGAATCCGTTATTCACAACCCCATCCATCCCCGTCCCCATCAAGTCCGTTAGGGTCTGATCCTCCAACAAAGACGGGAGAACCTACATCTGAACAATCGAGGTCGGAGGAGGGTGAAGAAGCGTTAGAGCCGCTACTGTAGTTGCCACGCGATGGTCTGTTCTGTACACTTCCGCTTCTGCCGGAACCATTCCCTACTGACTCCGCAGCTCTGTGCCAGTCGAGCCGAGTTCTTCCGCTTTGATTAACCGTTTCCTCTACTTCGGCTGTTTCCGATGCAACGCCAACCCCTTCGCAGTTTGGAATCTGGGAGAAACGAGCGTTTGTGTCGCGATAGCTAACTAAATCAGATCGAAATTCTACCAATTGCTGCCGATAAGCAGGAGTCGCTTCATCAGAGGCAATCATGGGGCTAACAATTCCAATGGCTTCATCCCAATCCTGAAGACACACTGCCTCTTGCAAAGCAATTTGTTGCTCTGCAAGACTGATTGTTTGAGCAAATCCAGAAGTAGAGGCAAGGGTTGTAGTAGCAACAATTGCGGTTAGGGCAACGGGCAGCTTTAGCTTAAACATGGGTGTTGAGAGTCAGGTTTCTTCTAGGCTGCCCGTAATCCATTGAAATAAGGTAAACCTCTCATGAATTTCAGTAAAAGCATTATGAAAGCATTTAGGTCTAGGCAATTACTTATGAGAACAACCATTCCCATAAGTAACTACGGACAGGCTAAAAATGGCTTTGGGGTGTAGTTAAGCTCAGCGGAGCAGTCACCCACTCCGCTGAGCTTAACTACACCTCTGTTTCAGTAACATTGCCAAAAATGAACATTGAGCGATCGCATGTAGCACGCCTAAAACCTTGTTTTGTCGGGAATGAGGATCTCAACACTGCCGAATTTAGTCATTTTCGGCAATGATGTCAACGCCTAAGTTCACCCAACCCCGCCCTGTAGCGAAGCGAAGGCGCGGGTTCGGGTGCAACGCCTTGTTAGCCCGCAGCTTTTGCCAGCGACTGCACAAGCGCCAGTGCGTCCGAATATGCAGCCTTACGAGAAGCGACGATTGATCGGTAGACAAAGCTCCGCTTAGTAATCGCATCCGCTACAAATCTTGATACCCTTTTATCAGCGCACACCTCAGGAAGGAGGCGAAGATCCATGATCCATGACGATAGGTTATCTGAGGGATAGTGGACGCCCGCAAAAACTCTCCGATCGCCAATGTCTACGCCAAACTGACCTAGTGCCGCTAATTGAGATTCAGTCGGCGCATATCCACGCTGCAGCCACGCTTCGTATATACCTGCTGCGGCGAGGCATCCCTGGAAGCAGTGCCCGCTCGACATTGACGAGGTCATTGACGTTGCAGCCAACTCAAAGCGATGCTCCTGACCAATTAGTTTTGCAACTTGGTAGGCCCGCGGGCGCTGTAAAAGTTGTTTGATCTGAATGCTTACGCTACCGGCCTTGTCCTTCAAGGCTTGCCGTAAATCGGAGGGCAATTTGTCCAGTTGCTGTGACGGCAGTGTGACGTCATAAAAAAAGTACCTATCGCCTAGCTTTGCCGTGTCTTCATCGACGAAGTATTGTCTATGCGTCGGAATTGATGCGGCCGCGACGGGTGTATCTGGTCGCTGATCGAGAACTGCTGGCCCATCAATTGTGGAAAATAGCTCGAAATCTGCCGTAGTGAGCGCGTGCATC
Organism: Oculatella sp. FACHB-28; assembly: GCF_014696015.1. Lineage (NCBI taxonomy): Bacteria > Bacillati > Cyanobacteriota > Cyanophyceae > Oculatellales > Oculatellaceae > Oculatella > Oculatella sp. FACHB-28. The sequence goes on from NZ_JACJPJ010000038.1 coordinate 34,190, forward strand.
CTGTTATGGTCTGGATTGAACCACGCTGACGCCGTCTGATCCCACTGTGGCCACAACGTTTCATTAATTAGCTTAATGGTCTCATTGCGCCATTCGAGCCAAGTTTGTTCTCTCTCAAACTGCGGAAGAGCCGGTCGCCAAGCATTCGGAGCTAGGGACGCGGGGTCAACTGACTCTTTATAAATACGAGCAAACTGACCATACGGCGGATAGACAATCACTTGTAACTCCTCTGAAGTAACTTGTTAACTAACGGAGTGGTCGGTTAATGCTTTTGCGGGCTAACATTCCTGCTTACCGGATGCAGCCAACCTTTGCAACTCAACAACGGATTAACTCATTCCGGTGCAGCAGGATGTTAGCCCGTTGCTACTGTGCAGTTCCTCGCCGTCCCTCTGCTCTTCCAAATTCTAAGTAGTGTTCGATTGCTCCTTTATAGTTACTAGCTCCATACACCCTAGCTACATCGGGGTTGTTTGAAAGATAAAAACTAGGATCGAAGTCAGGAGAGCCTTGACGACCTTCAGAAACACCGTAAGTTAGCCAGTGATCGACTGCTGCGGAGTAGTTCTGAGCACCAAATGCACTCTGCAAATCGGAGTACCTATTCAAGTAGTACTGAACATCAAAAACGATAGAACTTCTCCGTCCCTCTTGAATACCATATGTTAACCAATGATTGATTGCAGCAGTATAGTCATTAGAGAAAGCGTTCTGTAGATCAGGGTAAAAACTTAAGTAATACTGAACATCAAACGCAGGTGAGCTTCTCCGACCCTCCTGAATACCATAAGTGAGCCAATGATTCCTTGCGGCTCCTTGGTTCGTGCCAAAAGCATTTCGCAAATCTCCATAAGACATCAAATAGAAGTCTGGATCAAAGACGGGAGAACTTGAAAAAGAGGAAGTTGCTACGCTCTGAGTATCTAACCATGCTGAAAACTGCTCCTCAAAAGCAAAGGCTTCTCTCTCTAGGCGATTGTTTTCATAGCTTTGACCAGCTCTTTTGTACTCTCTAAAGTAGTGAAAGCCAAAAGTACCGGCTCCACCGTAGTCTTGGCACTGTCTAGAGTGAGTTAGTTCATGAGCTAATAAAATAATTTGCCCAAGGTCGCCCTGCTGATAAGGATCGTCTATATAAATACGGTCGCAATAGGTTTGGGCGGCAGATTGATTCATAGGAATTCTATATCCTAGTGCTGACAACTCATCCATCAAGTTTGCGTTGTAGACGACTGCAGCTCGATCGACTAAATCGCCAAAATGAGGTCGCAAATACTGCTTCTGCAATGCATCTAAGCTCTGGCTTGAACCATTATTTGCCCTCATCCAGTTGGCTGCTGCTTGATATGCCGCTGACCCTGCTTCCCCCCATGCTTGTTCAGCGAAGTCAGCGGAACCAGGAATGTGAGGTGTTGGATCTAAGTCTTGATGACAAAGTTCTCCGAAAGGGGTATCTACACATACTGCTTGAGCAGGTGAGGACCACAACACGCCAACAAGCGGAGGGACGAAGAGTATACAGGAAAGAGTAAGGACGAACAAAAACGAATTGCGTCGAATCTTCATGAACTTAACCTTGTTGCCATATTTCAATGCTGTTTTGACTGCGTACAAACATAACCAACTTACTCCTCACATTCCTGTATCGTCAGTTTGGATAGGTCAGGAAAAGGTCAGAGAAAAGTTCGATGCATCCACAGACCACCTTCAAGTACTGTCTCAACGGATATTTTCAAGCGGCATAACAGCGGCGTTCGCGGCTCAACTCCGCTGTGGGATGCCGTACTACCTATAGGATTCCCAAGCACTAACAGGGGCTACTAGGGGCAAAGGTAGCAAAGCTGCATCCGATCGCCACGCAGCCTCTGAAAGCTTTGTCATGCAGGGATTCCAGAAAAATTTCCATGATTTAGCTAAAACATACCGAGAAATGGTCATTTTCGGGCAAGTTTTGGAGTAGAAAAGGCTTCAAACGCTTATTCTGTCGTAGATTTTGTAGGTGATCCAAGCATCATTTTCGGGCAAGTTGCTATTTTTCGTTTTTTTTTGCTAGATGCCTTACTTCTCAAGGATTCTAGCGATCGGATGGCGTTTCGTTGCAGCTTTGCTACCTTTACCCCTACAATGAGGAACTTATTCATCGGCACCATTTGCGACCAAAATCCCAGGGTGGAAAAGACACTTACAGCAATCTGGTGTTAGTGCATCAGTGCTGCCATCAACAACTGCACGCTTCGGAGCTGGTAGAGAGTGAGTGACTTGCTTGAGCCGGATACCGGGTAACTGGTACGTCCGGTTCTGAGGGGAGGAGGATGTAGCGATATATCCTCCTTACCCGACCATTTTCGGCAGCAAAACTGAGTACTAAAGATGAAGCTGTACGGCAATAAATAACCTTCTTCATAACCAATTGACTCTGGCAGACTTCCCTCAGCTTCTTGTTAAACCTTGTAGCATCAAACTCAGTACTAGACTGAGCACCATGGGAGCTTCCAAAAATTTATTGAAGAAAGAGCTCTTATTCGTTTTACTGGAATGTCTAAGTCTCAATGAAGAGCGTTAGTAAACAGCGGATGAACTGAATTATGGAGATAGAAATGCCTTGCAAAATCTACCTAGATCTACTTAGTTTGTTCCTAGATGTATTAACTATCTGCTAATGCCAACCACGAATAAGTACGTAAAGGAACTCCCCATAGATAAAATCTACGTTGAATGATTGAAAAGTTTTCATGTCCAAACACGATTAAGTTTCTTTTATCTGTGACCAAATCACGGATGGAATATGTCAATTGTTGACCGTCGATATCTATCAGTTTTTCACCGACTTTTCCCCAGTAGATTTCACTTCCTTCGAAAGTGAAAATAGATGAATTATCACTGGTAAATTTAATGTTAGTCAGCGAAAAATCGCCTATGTTATGGTAAGCTGCCGGTTTATCTAAATTAGGTTTTTCACCAACTTTCCATACGTAGATATTGCCATCAGCCGATTGAGCTGCAATATAATCACTATCGGGACTAAAGACTGCGCGGTTTGCATTTTTCTCAAATACCGGTTTTATGTTTTCTGAGCTTGGACTATCAAGTTGCCATACATATAGTTTCCCATCTTGTGCTGTTCCAGCAACCCACTTTCCGTCTTTGCTAAAGGAAACTTCAAATAGATCACTACTGCTACTAGCTAAATCTATGACTGGTTGGGCTTTGTCTCCGGGTGGTTCGGTTACTTTCCAGGCGTAAAAATCCCTAAATGTGGGTCTGACGACAATCCATTCACTATTAGGACTGAACGCGATATTGTAATCATAATAAGGGTAAACATCCTCATCATCATAATGTTCTATAAATGCAGGTAGTAAGTTTTGGGGAGGTTGACTAATTTTCCACACATAAACACCACCATCTTCTCCAACAGTGGCAATCCATTCATCATTTTCAGTGAAAAAAACATTATTTTCACTAAAGGCAGAAGCAGTCTTAAGGATAGAAGAAAGAGTTTCTGAGAAAGATTGATCAGGTTTGAGAATATAAAGTTTTGTTCCCTCATTCTCCTCATCCCCCTGTATAGCTATCCACCTGCCCTTTGGACTAAATTGAACTACTGGTCGGCAATCAAAGGGACAGTCTAGTTTGTTGGTCTTTAAAGAGAGAAATGGCTTGAGGTTTGAGCCACTAGACCGTGAAGGATGCCAAACATAGACTTCACCATTATTGGAAGAAACATAAACCCATTGCTCGTCTGGGCTAAATCCGCCCCAAGTATTATCCCAATCATTTCCCTCCTCCTCCTGTACTGATTTAGAGAGTCCGGTCAAAATAGGTTGACTTGCTTGAGTAAGCTTTTGTTCAGGCTTCCAAATATAAACGTTGCCCTCCCCAGTAATGCCTGCTAAAAAGTTAGCTTTGGGACTGATAACAACATCTTCAAAATCAAAGGGAAGTTGAAATTCTTCATGGCTGCTCCAGGGAAGATTGAGTTGCCAAACGAGCAATTCATTTTCTTCGTCATCAAATGAAATTGCTAATTGACGATCTTGACTAATCAGCCATTCCGATCCAAGCTTATAGGTTTTAACATCAAAGCGAATTTGAGGGGGTAGTAGTAGAGTAATCAGTAACACCAAACCCATTACTATAGCTATGCTACGAATTACATACTGACGTTTAGTCCGATTTATCAGCTGCCTTGCTGTGTCTTGACTGAGGCGATGTGGTGAGGCGTATTTGATAAGGAACCGAAAACCTCGCACTGGAACAATAGTGTGAGGATTTTGCCTTTGTTCCTCCAGATATCTATCGAGTAATCGATTCGCCTGTTCTTCTACCGTTTCAATATCTGCTGTCGCTTCTCGAATAGGAGTAACTATATAGTCGTGAACTAGATTATAGGTTTGCTCATCTTCGAGAACAATCAGATAGCCGTTCATACATTGTTCAAGAACTTGTTGGAGTGCTGTATAAAAAGCTTGATCGTTTCGCAGGAGAGCAGCTTGACCTTTTGACTGCATTGCTGTTTGGATATGTTGAATTAATTCCTCAAATTGCAGTCCTTGAGGTCGCCTTGCATCTCTGTTAACTGCACATAACGATCGCAATAAATGCCGAGCAATTTGACGTTCTAACTCTGGCGTTCTTTCTCCTAAGGGCTCGATGGTTTCTTTGATATATTCAGCTAGGATTCCATAGGCTCCTCCAACAATATGGTATCTACCAAGTTCGTAAATATATTGGTCGCGCAGACAAGTGGCTACTAACTGAAGCTCTACGGGACGCACTTCACTGTCTTGAGTTAGGTCGCGAACAACCTCTACCATTAAAGCTTCCGAGAATAGTACTTTGTCATTACTGGCTGCTATCTGAAGTGTTTCCAGAGCGATCGCTGGCTCCCAATTTCGTAATCGATCGCTGAAGCGAATATCCAAAGGTTGAGATACCCAAGGCGCAAAATCTCGCAAGTCATCGACAAATTCTTTACGAAGGCTGAAGAGGAAGCTGACTGACAAGTTCTCATTATCGAGACAATCTCCTATTTCTTTAGCAAATTCTTCTCGCGCACTTTTAGTTCGGTTAACAATGAAAAATTCCTCGAACTGGTCATAAATCATCATTAGCCGCTCAATTTGATGTTCCTGAAGGACAACAGATAGAATATCCTGCAAAGGAATGTCACTGTTGCTCGCTGAGGATGAAGTTGAAATTCGTCGCAAAGCTTTCAGGCTAGCTTCCTTGGGATTCCCACTTGTTCGAGGAACATAGACAATCAGCCAACCTAACTTTTCTACTTCTGGGATCAGACCAGCACGTAAAAGAGAGGTTTTTCCACTTCCTGCATCACCACTGAGATAACCAAACGTGAATTCAAAAGCCGTAACTTTGGCAAAGATTCTTTTCACATCTCCTTCGCGACCGAGAAGATGCTCACCACGTTCAAATGGTAGTAAGCCACGTAGATAAGCTTTGGAACCTGGAATCGGCGGTTCAAATTTAACTTTTTGACGGCTATGGTAATTGTGTCGGCGTGAAATAAAGTACCAAGCGATACTAGCAATGACTAGCAAAATACCAATTGCAAGATACAAAGGATGATCTTTTGCTTGTTGGCTGAAGCTTAAAATTGTACCGGCTACCCCCCCAACTCCCTGGATGAGATTTTGGTACTCCTTCAGGACATCGATCAAACCCTTTAAAGGTTTTTGTCTAGGTTCGGGAGATTCCTGCATCACAGTAGATATTCAAAATAACTTATTAACCTGGCAATGATTGAGACTACACCTGTTCAAGCAGCATAAGCAATAAATGGATGTTTGAAATACTTGACGATTCGGGTGGGTAGTTTCTGGAGTTTGAATAGATGGGATCGCAACCGCCCTTTCAACTGACTCAACTGGCGCGTCGGTGGCTTGGAATGGACCCCTTGCTTGACATCACAATTAAGATACTCGACCGGGTTCAACTGGGGAGAGTACGACGGCAAGAAATGCATCTCGATTTTGTCTTGATGCTGCTGCAGCCAGTGTCGTACAGCATCCGAACGATGGACGGGATGACGATCTACAATCCATATCAACTTGCGCTCTCGTTTGGCAATCAGGCGTTCAAGGAATAGGATAAACACCTGTGCGGTTAGCTTCTGAGTGTAGAGCATGAAGCGGACTTTGCCCTGATTGCTAATGCTGGCAATGTAATTAACCCTCACTCGCTGTGTGTTGAGCCCAATCTCTGGAGTCCTTCCTTGGGGTGCATAGCCACGTCCAACTTGAGCATCCGAGCGTAGACCCGATTCATCGCCCCAAGCAATTTCGGCAGCTTCGGTTGCAGCCCGCTGCTCGATAGCAGGGTAGTCTGTTTCTAACCAAGCTTTGACCACTTGCGGGTTTTGCTCATAGGCACGTTTGAGCGGCTTTTGCGGGGTGTACCCCCAGCGCTTGAGATACTCACCAACGGTACGAATCGGCATCTCTACACCGCACTCGCAAGCAATCAAAGTCTGCACCGCACTCCGTGTCCACAGAGCACTGTCAATCTTCAATTGGTCTGGAAAATGCTTCCGCATCAACTGTTGAATCCACTCTTCCTCCGGTGGACTCAATGTCCGTCCTTCGCCCAACCGATTGCCGCGTTTTTGCTGATGCAGTGCGGCTTCGCCTTCCTGTTGATACGCTCGCCACCACTCTGAAACCGTCGTGCGATGCACCCCAAGATAGCTGGCAATCTCGCTTGCTCGCTTGCCTTGTTCTCGCAGGCGAATTGCTTGTTGGCGCAAGTAGTCTTGGGTGGTGGGATTGAGTAATCGAGCGTCTGGCTTATTCATACTCCGATTCTACCGATTTTGCCTCTCTTTCTGTAGGCTCTTCGATTGCCGGGTTAATAAAGAAATGTATACTTATGATTCTGGTTCTAATAACACAGTTCAATAATGACACGTTGCTTTTACTCTAACCGATTGCCACTCCCTCCCTCCGTTGCCACACCGTGTTAGTTAGATCCTGCACCCGCTAGCTCCAAGCTTTCATCTGTGGGTCAAAGATTTAGACTTTGGGCAGCAGGTGATCGTGCGCGATGGCAAAGGCATGAACAGTGGAGTCATGATGCTACCTACTAGCCTCGTTAAGCTGTTATAGGCACATCTAAGCGGAGCCAAACAGCTACACCAGCAAGACCTCAATGGGGCTATGGTTCGGTCTACTTGTCGTTTGCACTGAAACGCAAACTGTTACATGTCAACCGACAAGGGATGTGGCAGTTTGTGTTTCTCTCAGACCGCTTCTGTCAGGCTCGTGGGGGCAGTGTCTCCCAACGGCACCATCCGCATGAAAGCGGGTTGCAGCGATCGATTAAGCAGTCGACGTGTAATGTTGGACTGGAGAAACGGGTCGCTTGTCATGCCTTCCGGCACAGCTTTGCAACCCATTTAGGGGTAAAGGTAGCAAAGCTGCAACGAAACGCCATCCGATCGCTAGAATCCTTGAGAAGTAAGGCATCTAGCAAAAAAAAAACGAAAAATAGCAACTTGCCCGAAAATGATGCTTGGATCACCTACAAAATCTACGACAGAATAAGCGTTTGAAGCCTTTTCTACTCCAAAACTTGCCCGAAAATGACCATTT
>NZ_JACJPJ010000039.1:0-32895 GCF_014696015.1 Oculatella sp. FACHB-28
CTCACGCGTTACTCACCCGTCCGCCACTAAAGTCCGAAGACTTCCGTTCGACTTGCATGTGTTAAGCATACCGCCAGCGTTCATCCTGAGCCAGGATCAAACTCTCCATTGTAATTAAACAAATTCGAGATTTGCTAGGCTCCCATAACTAATAGATAGTTATGGTTTTCGTTTTTGAAATTTCTAAAGCGGCTCAATTTCGAACCGTCTTAGAAGTTGTTAGTTTCTTGACGAGATTTAATGTTTGGCTTTCAAACTATTTTATTGTCCAGGTTCGGGTACACTTTTGGATAGCTCTCAATCTAGTTAGGCAGCCAGCGACTCTTTTCAGAAACGAACTTTACTTACAAGATGTGGAAACCACTATATGTAGTAAACGTTCACCGCCGGACCGCTAGATGTGGAGCATTTCCTTGGCACTTATCCAATGTAGCAGACTAAGTAGGAATTGTGTCAAACATTTTTGGAAAAATCAGAAATTTTTTTGAGGCGACGGTTTTACAAGGGTTAGGCGGGGTAGCAGGGTAATCTAGCCCTGAATGATTCGAGTTCTGTCTGTCCGATCGCTGCTGGTAGGGGTTAAACGACGGGGGATAGCTGGATATTCAATTGTTCCTACTCCGGTTGGGGTTTGGTTGCTGATTTGCACGAAGCTAGGGGTGAATAGGAAGACCGTCTCTGCTAAGCGCTCTTGCCGCCCATCGATCGCGTATGCTCCACCTGCAACAAAATCTACCGCTCGCTGAGCGCTTTCTGCATCCATCAGACTGACGTTGAGGATGACGGTTTTGCGTTCTTTGAGGGCTGATACGACTTCGGGAATTTCTTCAAAGGAGCGGGGTTCGACCATCAAGATTTCTGGTTGCCCGATTTCTCGACCGGGCATTCCGACTACGTTGTTGGGAGCAACTGAGGTGGTCGAGCTAGGGAAATATTCATCTTGCCAAGTAACTCCGTTGGCTGCTGCTTCGGGTGCATATTCTTCGTATTCCGGCTCGTATACCTGCTCACCTAGTCCCAAAACGTCTGATAAGCGTTGGAAGATGTTCATGGCGGCTTGCCTTTTGAACTAGTTCAGATGTTCTACTTATTGTACGCCGAGAAGTAGAAGTGCCGCCACGATCGAGGGTTAGATTGTTTGAGGCGATCGCTCCCCTCCACCAACTCCGATGATTACTCAACACAGGAGGGCGATCGCCCGCTGCCATTCTTGCCGCACTTCTATATCTGTATCTGTATCTGAAGCAGAAAGCTTTAAAGCAAATGGCGCACTCTTTTTAAGGTGCGCCATCTTTTGTTTAGGATAGAACTAAACTTGCTCAAGCAGTTGATTAGCCAACGGAAGGGGTACCTGTTTCGATTGGATCTACAGGCTTGAAGAAACCAAAGTAAGCGGCGATCCCGGCGGCTAGCAAGTTAAACCAAACATTGTTGCCATAGAGAGGCATTACGCCAAAGGTGGTGTTGGTAATAGGTAATAGTCCCATGAGGGCAATCAAGATGTAGGCGATCGCAAAACCGCGAGTGTACAAAATTGCTCCACCAAAGCTGGTGTAAGAAGCAATACCTAAAACACCAACTGCAATCCGAACAGCATTGTGCAGATAGTTAGTAGGAAATAACCCAAACAAGTAGCCGTATCCATCACTAAAAGTGAGATTTGGCATATTGAGAGGAGCATCAGGCGTGGCTCCGCCAGGAATTAGCATGAGCACAGGGACAAAGCCAGCTAGCCCCAAAAGCAGAAATAGAATGCCCAAAGCTAGGGCAACAAAACGTACTTGCATTGAATCACCTCGTAAATTCGATTCTTTTAAGTCAGCTTTCAAAGATTTTTGAGTGCTTGAGGGCACCGTTTTCCCGATTTAACTGCATCTAAATTCAGCTTATGGTTTCTAAACTGATGCTTCCTCTTTCAACATAGAGGTGCTTAAAGTCTTGATTCTCCATCTAAAGAAGTAGTGTCTGAGAAAAACAAAAATTAGGTACAACAAGAGGCAACAAAAATTGTTAGCCTCGTAGTTAGTTTTAAACTGATTTGCCTTTGAATCTGAAGGTGATTTAGTGAACGAAAGCTCTAGTTCTCTATCGCTTAAAAGTCTATTAATCTTCAAGCAAAACAAACTTTCAAGGCTTACACTTCTGGACGAAGATGATAGAGAGCCTGTCTATATATTGAGGTTCTTTTAGAAGCGCGTGGAATTAACCTGATTTAAATTATTGGGCGATGGGTGGTAGAGAATCTATAGCTGAGAGTAGCCGCTCGATGCTAGCGTTTGGCTCCAAGAAAGAGAACAGGTGCCGGAAGCGAATTTTGCCAGATCGATCTAGGACAAACTGAGCCGGGAGGGGTGCACCGAGTGCTTGCCCAACCTGGTACGCTCTGAAAACTCGGCAAGCCGGATCGCTCAACAGCGGCATTTTTAGATGCAAGTCACGGATTACAATTTTGCTCTGTCGCTCGTCTGTGCTAGTAATCATCAAAACTTCTACCCCGCGGCTTTGAAATTGCTCGTAAGCCTCATTCAGTGCCTTGATGTGGGGAAAGCAAAAGGGACAGTACTGCTTTTCGGTAAAGATGCGGGTGAAAGCTACCACAACTGGGCGATTCGACGCTTCTGCATCTTCACGACGATTACCCGTGTAGTCTGCTAACCGGACCTGCTGCCCAGTGGTGACGTTGAGCAGTTGAAAGGGCGGAGCAAGGGTGCCAATGTTGAAGTGATTGGTAGCGGGGATGGGCAGGAAGTTATTGAAGAAGCGTTTGTTGAATAAGCCGCTGAAGTCGGTGGAAGTCAGCATAGGTTGAGCCTTTCTTAACTAAACCTAATTTACAGCGGTTTTAGCTCCTGGTTTTCTGTTGAGGCAGCAAGAAGCTAATCATCCAGGTTGATAGTACAATTGCCCTATGACTGCACTGCTTGACCTGAACAACTGCAATATTTTAGGAATTGACCCAGCGATCGCCAGCATTGGCTTTGGCGCAATTCGGGGTAGTCAGGCGTTGGAGTATGGTGTGATTACGACTCCAGCTAAGGCACCGATGTATGAGCGTCTGAGTCAGATTCGGGCTGACATTCGAGAATTGTGTGACATGGTTAAGCCCGATTTAGTGGCGGTAGAGATGCCGTTTTTTGGACGGGAAAACACCAACGCTACGAAGGTAATGCGGGCTTTAGGCGTGATTGAATTGGCGCTGGGTGACTGGGGAATGACGGATTTAGTGTTTCTGCACCAGTCGCAGGTGAAAGCAGCAGTCGCCCAGTATGGAGCCAGCAAGTTTGAGGTCAAGCAGGCGGTCATGCAGATTTTTGGGCTAGAGAAACCGCCCTCACCAGATGATAGTGCTGATGGGTTGGCGATCGCCTTTGCTGCCCAGTGCGGCGCACGGGCGAATGTAGCTTAGCTAATGATGCCGCGACAATTTTGGTGTGAATGCTTAGCATTCACACCAAAATTGTCGCGGTACAAATACGTTTAACGCACGCTCATGCGCTGGCTTCCATTAGTCTGATTCTCTTCGGCTTCTGTAATGCCAAAGACCTGGACGAATACTTTATCGACTTTGTAGCCTGAGTCAATGGACTCTAGTGGGTCTTTGCGGAGGCGATGGCGGAGACACAAGCCAATAACGCGCCGAATATCATCGATGGTCACTTCTGAGCGGCCTTCAAGGGCGGCAATCGCCTTCGCAGCACGGTTGGTCACAATGTCGCCACGCAGTCCGTCTACATCCAGTTCGGCACAGACCTGAGAGATTTTGACCCGCAGTTCATAGTCCATTGCGACAGATTTTAGCCGTTCCTGAGCACTGACCAGTTTTTCCTGTAGCTCGGCTTGCTGGGGCTGATATTTCTCTAGAAAAGTAGGTGGGTCTTGGTCAAACTCGGAACGCTGTTCTACGATTTGCACGCGCAGGGCAGGTTCTTTGACCGTACGAATTTCGGCGTGCATTCCAAAGCGATCGAGCAACTGAGGACGCAGTTCGCCTTCTTCGGGATTGCCCGAACCCACTAGGACAAAGCGAGCGGGGTGGCGAATCGAGATGCCTTCACGCTCGACGGTATTCCACCCGGATGCGGCAGAGTCGAGTAATACGTCTACCAGGTGGTCGTCTAGCAGGTTCACCTCATCGACGTAGAGAATGCCTCGATTGGCTTTAGCTAACAGTCCTGGTTCAAAAGCTTTTACGCCTTCTGCCAGTGCTTTCTCAATATCAATCGTGCCGCAGACGCGATCTTCAGTTGCGCCCAACGGCAAATCAACCATTTGTACTTTCTTTTTCGCCACCTGAATCGGTAGATTAGCGGCACTAGTCTGGTCGGAATGATCGGTGGATGCTGCCATAAGCCGCTGGCGCACTTCATCGCTCATCAAGTCAGGGTCACTGGGATGGCTGTTGAAGGGATCATCGGCAACAACTTCGATTTCGGGCAACAGGTCAGCCAGGGCACGAATGGTAGTGGATTTGCCTGTGCCGCGATCGCCCATAATCATCACACCGCCGATTTTGGGATCAATCACGTTTAACAGCAACGCCAGCTTCATTTCCTCTTGACCGACGATTGCTGTGAAGGGAAACACCGCCCGACGAGCGGCTAACTTGGGTGAAGGGGTGGCTGACGCAGTAAGACTCACAGGACTACCTAAGATTGCTAACAAAAGATTAAATCACTGTTTCTCATTGTAAGCGCTCTTTGCACTCAAGCTGAGCCGTGTCAAAGTTTAATGCGATCGCAGCTTAAGTAAACTTAATCCTCACCCAGATTGTCTCAACCTAATCTGAAGAGGTGACGCTTCATGGCTTCATCTCCTCTGGGCCAGGGCGAAAGAGTGACTTTAGGAGACGAGCGATGCAGAGTGCTGAGCAAGTGCAGTGGTTGCGGCAAAACACGTCGCTAGAGGCGCTATCGGATGAAGTGCTGGAGGCGATCGCCGCCGAGATCCAGGAGGAAACCTTTGGGGAGAATCGCCGCCTGGTGCTGGAAGACACCCCACCACCCGCCCTTTACATTCTCAAATCAGGGCGGTTAGAGAGCTACCACACCAGCACTAATAGTCTGGCTAAAGCTACTAGCCTACTGCCAGGTACAGTGTTACATCTGAAAGAACTTCTGCTTGACCAGCCTACTGAGCAAACTGTAATCACCCTGAGTAACTGCATTTTGTGGACAGTTACGGCTGAGGCATTCAAAGCATTAGCAGAACAACATCCAGAAATTTCTCGCACTTTCTCCCGCCAGTTGGCGGCTGAGTTAGATCAGGTTGCCTCTCAGCTTGCTTTTGAGCAAGAGCGACAGGCAGCGTTACGTCCTTACATTGTGCCAAAGGTGCGACGGGGAGTTGTTGGCTCCAGTCGCTATGCGGTGCGGCTGCGGCAGGACATCAAAAAGGCTGCGGCAGACCGCCAACCCGTGATCATTTTTGGTGAACCGGGGTTGGGTAAAGACAACTCGGCAGCGCTGATTCACTTTGGTTCACGCGATCGCCACCAACCTATCATCAAAATCAACTGTGACACCATCCAGGTCAGTGGTGCTGAACTCTTTGGTCGCCAGGGTGGTAAACCCGGACTACTAGAATGGTTAGGCAGAGGGACGCTGATGCTCAACAACGTCCAGGATTTGCCTCAAGGATTAGAGGAAAAGCTGACTCGCCTGTTGAAAACCGGAGAATATCTACCTGTCAGCCGGGAAGGAGATCAAGAACCTGTCCCCAAACAGTCTGAAGTGCGAATCATCCTGACAACAGAGCGATCGCTACCTAAAATCGATCGCAAAAATCTGGTTGGGCATTCGATCAAAGTGCCGCCGCTGCGAGTGCGAAAAGCCGACATTGAAGCACAGGTGAAATACTACATCAGCTTATTTTGCCGCGACAAAGGCTTAGCTCAACCCAAGGTGGCTCCAGAAGCACTGCGACGGCTTCAGGGCTATGACTTTCCAGGCAACCTGACTGAACTGGAAAGCCTGGTAGAACGTGCCCTGATTCAGAGCGATCTCGAAGAGATATCCGCAAGGGGTCGAGCTCCCGTTCTCACCGAAGAAGTATTCTGGTCAACCAGTACCAAAAACAAACGATTTCGATTCAACCTGCTTAACAGCTATCCGCGACTGCGCCAGTTTTTGCGTAGCCCCTGGTGGCCCGACCGAATCAACTACGGCTTTACTTTGGGTTTCTTTGCCGTCATTGTCGCCATCCTGTTTTTGGGTCCGCAAACTCGCGATTCAAACATTGCCCTGAATCTCTTTTGGGCGTGGTGGTGGCCGTTAATCTTGGTTAGCTTTCCGTTTGTCGGGCGAACCTGGTGCGCGATTTGCCCCTTCATGATTTACGGCGAACTGGCACAAACGATTTCACTCAAGATCTTTCCACGTCAACTTCAAGCCTGGCCAAGGCAACAAGCCGAGAAATGGGGCGGCTGGTTTCTATTTGGGCTATTTGTCCTAATTTTGCTCTGGGAAGAACTGTGGCATCTAGAGAATGTTGCTTACCTATCAGGTTGCTTGCTGCTTCTAATTACCGCAGGAGCAGTGATTTTTTCGCTGTTGTTTGAGCGACGGTTTTGGTGTCGCTATCTCTGTCCAATTGGCGGCATGAACGGAATGTTTGCCAAGCTCTCGATGATTGAGTTGCGGGCGCAGCAGGGAATTTGCTCAGCGACCTGCACCACCTATCAGTGCTACAAAGGCGGTCCGCAAAAAGGTGAAGGACTGGAAACAGGCGGCTGTCCGATTTATTCTCACCCGGCTCAACTTCAGGAAAATCGGGACTGCGTTCTATGCATGACCTGCCTTAAAGCCTGCCCGCACCGATCAGTAGAGCTGAACCTGCGTCCCCCTGGCATTGAGTTATGGACAACTCACGAGCCAACCCGTCACGAAGTCGCACTGCTGTTTCTATTATTTGGCGCTGTATTTTTGCACCGTTTGCCAGAAATCTCAGCCCGTTTAGGTTGGGCACTGAACCTGGAGAATTTTGGCATTCATGCGGGAGTTTCAGTTTTGGCGCTGTTGGTGCCAGTGGCGATCGCCCTCACCGCCCAGTTCTTAATTCGCCTCTTCAACCGCAATTGCAAACCCAAATCTTTTGTAGAACTGGCTTACGGGTATTTGCCGCTGGTTCTGGGAGGCAGTCTGGCACACTATCTGCGGTTGGGATTGAATGAAGCAGGACGGGCAATTCCTGTGACGCTTGCAACTTTTGGCTATAGCGGTAGTGGAATGGCGACCCCTGGCGGGTATTTCTTCGAGATTGCCGTCGCAGACCCCGCCGTGCTGTCATTTCTACAGAGCGTGACGCTGATTGTTTCTGTTTGGCTAAGCATCATCCTGACTCAGAAAATCGCCCGTCAACCGTTGATCAACCTGTTGCCCCAACATTTAGCGACCGTGGTGATCGGTTCGCTTTTGTGGAAGATCATTGTTGGCTAGTAAATCGTCGGTTGGTAAAGACAACGGGTAAATGTCGGCTGGCAGGAATGCGATCGCCTAAGCTCGTCGCCACATCTGCTTGATGGTTCCGGGAAGGAAGCCTGTTACTTCGTCAATTCGCTCCTGAGACAATTCCGCTTTAACGGCTGAAAAGACTGCGGCGATTACTACTTCTGGCTCTACCCCGTTAGACAAGCCTGCTTCCTGGCGAATCCGGAACAGAAAGGTTTCCGGTTCAATTACTAGCGGCGGACGAACGCGGCTAAGGAATCGCACGAGGGGATTGGTATCTCTCCAGAGGTCAGCTACGTCGTTTTGCAGAGCTTTGTCTTTGGTGGCGACCCCTTGCGGGTATCCCTTCGCGATCGCCTCTCCCTGAAGCTCAGCCGCTACTCGGTCAGAAACTTCTGTAGGCATCATGTCGCGCATCGTGCGAAACACAACCTCAGCGATGTCTCTAGCATCGTACAAATCTTCAAGATCGCCCCGCACCATCACCTTTTTGAGGAACGACGTTGCTGCAACTGGAGTGGACTCAGAAGTTGAATTTGAAACTTTAGATAAACCAGTGGATGGCGAATTCATACTTATTTGCAAAACTTATTTTTTCTTTACATGATTCACCATAACGCCTTATCCCTGACAACGCAAATCGCCCCAGCAAAAGCCAGGGCGATTGTTAGGTTGCGATTAGACAGTTAGACGCTACGCTTCCTGCCACATTTGCTTAATTTCGCCAGGCAAGAAGTTAGCGACTTCATTAATCCGCTCTTCTGAAAGCTCGTCTTTGGTGGCTGAAAAAACTGCCTTAATTGCAGTTTCAGGTCCTACACCTCTAGGCAAGCCCGCTTCCTGGTTAATCCGAAACAGGAACGTCTCAGGCTTGATTTCCAGAGGCGGACGAATTTTGCTGAGGAAGCGCACGATTGGATTGGTGTCTTGCCATAGTTCTGCCACCTCGTTTTGCAAGGCTTTGTCATCAGTTGGCAGAGCTTCTTCGTGCAGTTCAGAAGTGACTCGGTCAGCGGCTTCGGTGGTCATCATGTCGCGCATGGTACGGAACACGACCTCAGACACATCTCTTGCGTCAAACACGTCCTCGAGGTTGCCCTTCAGCATCACCTTTTCGAGGAAAGGCATATTCTCCTGGACAATCGGTACAGAGGGTCCTTTGCTCAAGGCTGCAGGCGGATTTGCCTCCATTTTTTCCAGCAGCTTGCGTCCCTTGTCCGTCAGCTCTGCCCGCTTGAACTCAATCAGGTGAGGCAGTGGGCCATCCGGTGCGCCAAAGGTATTGGCAATACGGATATCTACTTCACCAGGATTGAGCGCATCGGGTACGTCTTCCTGATTGCCGTAGGCGTTGCCGCTAAATTCGGCGTTGATGTAGTGTTTCTGATTTAGGTAGTCTAGATGTCCGAGCAGATCTGTTTCGGTTACTGATCTACCTGCCAGGTCGCCAGGGGTTAGCCTTACTTCGTGCTTTCCTTCTGACTGGGTATCTCCTTCACTAATTTTTTTAAGCAAGATAAAGGCGACATCTTCTCGTAAAGCAATTGTCATAAAAAAATCTCCCGATGAGTTCAACTTAAAGCAGGGTGGCGACCCCTTGCGGGTATCTCTTCGAGATCGCCATTCAAAAGGGCAAATCCGAAATCATCAGATCCTCAATTTTTATTGACCCTGTCAAAATTGAACATAGTCTGGTCCGATCCTTAACGACATCTGCTACAGGGCACAGACCCAAAGAAGGAGAGGGTAGAGCTTAAGTCTGTGAACTGTGTTGCATTTGATTGAATCTCACTGCTTGTAGTCGTGAAATCGGTTAAGCATAGAGTGGTTTTTAACCTATCGAGCCTGTCCTATCGAGCCTGTATTGATGTCCTTTGAAATTCCTACCGAACCTGCACCTACAGAGGATTCTTTAGAATCGGCTCTCCCTTTAATTGAGGAGCCTAAAGAGGAATCTGAGCTTGCTCCATTTCTGATCAGCCAAACAATTTTGAAGCTGACCGTACCAATCGCGGCGCATCAGGATGTTCCAGAAGAGGCTCCCTTTGAGGCAACATCTGTTCCTGTCGCTTCAACTCAGGTTTTGGAGGCAATGCAGCGATTGGTAAACATGATTAAGGATTTGCGATCGCCCAAAAGCGGCGAGTCGCCCGATGTACCCCAAACGCCTGAAGCCTTGGCTCCGTATTTGGTTGAAGAAGCCTATGATGTGCTAGAAGCAATACAAAAGAACTACTTTGAGCCACCTCAATCAGACTCTATTGGCTTGGTGGAAGGGGGCGATCGCTGGCAAAGCTACTTTCTGATTTCAGACCTGGCTCCCTGGCTGCTCTGGTGCATTGCTCGTAGCAGCCATGAGGTAATGCGACTGCTTGAAGGCATTCCTGCCAAAGCCTTTAAGCTAGGGCAAGGTTGGCGCACTGGAATTATCCGCCTGGTTGCGACGCTAGACACCAAAATTCCTGGACTGTCTGCATCCCTAGATCTGGCAACCTTTCAGGTCAACCAGTCTTTGCTCCCATCCGACACAATGATTCAGTCGGACCAGTACGGCGCTTGGCAACAACCCACTTGGCTTGCTGGCTTGCTGCCAGATTTGACTCAACACATTACAGCAACAACCTCTTCCATCGGGCAATTTTTTGCAGGCGCTGAAGTAGACGCTTTAGCACCAAACCACAACTGGCAATCTGGACTGATCCAACTTCAGCTTGGGTTTGAATTTATCGCAACGGACGCGACCGTTTTTGCAGACTTTGCGGAGGCTTCTGAGGCAGAAGAAGCACCTGCTCCTTTCCACCCAAACACTACCGAAACAGCACCCCTTTCTACCCTTTCTTCAGACTCAAGCCATCTCCAAATCAAATTCACCCATTCAGGTTGGCTAGAAAAATACTCCACGGTTCTACTTCAGCAACAGCTTGCTAGTACCATCCAGCAGTTACCCACATTCCGAGCGGCAGGTGAAAAAAATCGGAACCTTTCTTCTCAAAGCCTGATTCCGCTGATCGTCAAAGATGCCTGCGACCTGGTAGACCTGCTGCAAACCTCTCCTGCACTATCAAGCCACTCTTTACAGCAAGAAGTTGAACTGACCGCCTTAACTCACCAACTGCTCTGGTCCTTTAGCCGGGGTGCCTACGAAGTGATGCAGCTGATGGGTGGCATTCGCGTCAATCTGCTTCAACCCGAATGCCCCTGGGAAACAGGTACCCTGCGTCTGTTAGCCAGCCTCAACAGCAAGACTCCAGAGCAAGACTGGCAACTCGATATAACGACCGGACAGCCTCCCCAACCGCACATTTTTCCACTTGCCCGCAATGTGATTGTGCAGTCTCATCAGAGTCACTGGTGTGAACAACCCGATGCGCTGGAGCAGCTAGAAACAAAGCTGATGCAGGTACTAGAACAAGCTGCCCCAGACTTGCTCCTGTTCCTAGAAGGAACAGACATAGAGGTACTAAGCGAGAATCAGCAAGGGGAACCTGGCGCGATTCAACTCAACGTCGGCTTTGAGTTCATTCCTGACCTGAACTACAGCGCCTCTAGATAGACGGATAAACCTAGAAGACGCACTCTTTGGTACTTGTTACTAATTGTGACGTTTGAGCGCTTTTGAGCCAGAGTCTTTCCTTGGGGTGATGATTGAACAACTGGCGTATCTCTAGCATAATCCCACATCCTTTATTGAAGGTTTGAATGAGTTATGCAATCTCCTAGTCAAGCTGTAGACCAGTCGAAGGATCGTCCTCGTGATCCCAGGAATCGGGAAGTAGTTTATGCTGCTGCCGATCCGCAAAACGGGAACCTGGCGACTCCGATTAATGCTTCAGACTTTACAATGGCGTTTATTAACAACCTGCCTGCCTACCGTAAGGGTTTATCTCCCTTGCGACGAGGTTTAGAGGTGGGAATGGCTCATGGTTATTGGATCCTCGGTCCTTTTGCGAAGCTGGGGCCACTGCGTGATACAGATATTGCTAACCTGTCGGGGCTACTTTCAACCGTTGGGCTGATCGTGATTTCAACGCTCGCTATGTCGCTGTATGCCAGCAGCAACCCGCCCAACCCAACTCAAACCATTACAACCCCCAGACCTCCTGAGGCTTTTAACCATTCCGAGGGTTGGAATGAATATGCGAGTGGGTTCTTAATTGGTGGAATTGGCGGTGCAGCTTTTGCTTATCTGCTGCTGCTGATCATTCCATCTTTTAGCAACTTCCTGGGCTAACCCTGATCTTGCTTTGTTGCTCAGTCCTTGTAACTTCCTAAATTCTCCATCCTAGAAAGTTGCTCATTTCGAAGCTCTAGTTTCCTTGTCTCTAATTGCAAGAAGCTGGAGCTTCTTTTGACTCGTTCCTGAGCTGGAATTGGGAAACCAGAAAAGCCTTGTAACCGTATGCGTTCCGTCAGCCTGACTCTTATTGGTGCGAATCTTGAGGATGTTGGAGCAAGTTCAGCAGTCCAGTTCCCAGGGCAACTGCGGCAGCAACGTAAAATACGGGCGGCAACCCGGCATATTTCCAGACTGGGCCTAGTACCAACGGTGAGATAAATTGTCCGAGCGAGTTGCAGCCTGTGCCAATCGCTAATACGCTAGAGCGCAGCTCTGAAGGTGCCTGATCTGCTAGACGGTCGTAAACGTTGGGCACAACTACCCCAAACCCCATGCCAAATAAGACGGCTGTTGGCATAATCCATTCCAACTGATCCAGGAAGGGAATCGTTGCCAGCGTTAGAGACATCAGCGTAAAACCGAGTGCGATCGCCCGCTCTGTTCCCATAGCCTTAGCCAACCGACTTGCTAGCAGCGCTGAAACGATCGCCGCTCCAATTGCTCGGACTGCCAAAACACTTCCATTCAGTAAAGGTGTTGCTCCGATTGCTTCACGCAGATACAGCGGCGTGTAGATTACCACCGAGTAGACAACCGAAGCTGCCAGAGCCAGCGTTAGATAAAGCTGCAAGGTGCGAGGCTGGCGCAAGATTTGTAGTAGCTGTTGGGTTTGATTAGCGGGAATAACGGAAGATTGTCCAGATTGCCCTTCCTTTAGCAGTACAGCGGCGATCGCTGCCAACGGCAACCCAAACCCGTAAAGATAAAACGCATACTGCCAGTGATGTTGCCCGACCCAGCCGCCTATCAGCGGAATCAAAATGCTGGCTGTAGTCATAGCGCTCGTGGCATAACCCAGAATGCGCGATCGCGCGTCTCCTTCATACATCGTCCCTAGTAAGCCAATGGTTGCTGCCGCGACCGCACCACTCGCAGCTCCGAGCAGGGCACGAGTTGCCAGCAGCGGCAGGAAACTTTGCATCCAGGCTCCAGCAGTTCCGAATATTGCATATAGCACCAGACCCGGAATCAGCACCTTGAGCTTGCCAATGCGATCCGAGAGAATGCCAAACAGCGGTGTGCAGACGGCGATCGCCAACGCGTGCATACTCACCAACAAACCCGCCCAGCGAGGGTCAAGCTGAAGCTGCTGCACAATCTCAGGCAGCACTGGCGAGACGATACCACCCGTCATCGTAGTCAGGCAGCCCGCAGCCAACAACACCAGTAGTTTTGGCAGTTGCTTTGAAGCCATCAGCTTAGACAACGGCCTTGCGGGAGCTTTACGAACAGGCAACATAAAATTACTTAGAATCCAGAAACTTCTCAACACCACATAGATCGAGACTTACGCACCCTGCTTGGTACTGCGCTCTACACTGTGCCAGTTTGTCAAGCTGCTAACTAGGTGGGTCAGCCTCACAAAAATTCCGGCAAAACAAAATCAGGACGTGATCCACAGATCGTCCTCTTTACAAAGTTGCACATGGCGTCCACATTTTCTAGCCATAGCTTTATAAGCTGGCTAATTCTAGGGAAGTTGGCACAATCTGCACTAAAGAATGACCACTTTTCATGCTGTTTGGGTGAATACCGAAGCAGCAATGTATTGAGGAATAGATTGACTTATGAAAGGATTAAAAGTCTAGAGTGCGTTTCTATTCATCCATCGCTAAGTAGCAATATAAGCTCAATATCTAGACAGCGGTTAGTAGCAGGGGGAAAGCAGAATAGATGGAACTGGCGACAACGTTGAAGGGGCAGACCGTCCGGAACATTATCCGGGAAGTCGGTATCAATGCAAACCATTGGTATCCTGCGGGTTGGGCAAACCAACTCAAGCCAGGACAGGTGATGCCGCTGGTCGTCTGGAAGCAGGCGATCGCCATCTACCGAGACACCGACGGAGAGCTTCACGCACTCGAAGACGCTTGCCCACACCGGGGTGTAGAGCTACACAAAGGCAAAGTTCACGGTAAGCATCTCGCCTGTAGCTATCACGGTTGGGAGTTTGATGGTAGCGGCAGTTGCGTTAGCATTCCCTACCTGCCAAGCGGACAAAAGCTTCCCTGTGCTGAGGCGCGCAGCTACCCAGTGCAAGAGAAATATGGCTTGATCTGGGTGTTTCCGGGTGATCCTCACCGTGCCGAGACGCATCCTCTTCCTTCAGTGCCAGAGTACGACCAGCCAGAATGGTTGATGGTGCCTGTAACAGCTCACTTTAACGCCCACTTCTCGATCTGTAACGAGAACGCGATGGATGTGTTTCACGGCTTTTTGCACCAAGAGCTTCAAGGCTGGTTTGACCCAGTGCTGCTGAACTTGAAAGAGACAGAATCCGCAATCTGCGCCGATTATCAGGTTTCCTATAAAGGGCGACTGGCAAAATTTTTGGGATTGAGCGATCGCGCTGATGAGGTCACCACGCTGCCAATCTCAATTCAGTATCGCTATCCCCACTATTCCAGTTCGCTCCAAGGAATCTCTGCGCTTTACCTGATGCGGCTACCCGTTGGCCCAGTCGAAAGTCGCTCGTTCGCTCTATTTTTCTTTAAAGTCAAGGTGCCTCAGTGGTTGCCCCGCCCGGTCAAATCGTTGCTCAGTTGGGTGATTCAAAACTTTATGCTGCAACGCTTCCTCGATCAGGACATCGAAATGATGGAAAGCGAACAACGGATCTACCTGGAAAACCCTAACCGCCGCTACGTCGAGATCAATCCGGCAATCATCGCTCTTCAGCGATTAATCGTCCGGCAGTATGAGCAATTTATGCAACAATCAAGTCAATCATCCAGTCAATTACAAAGTGGTCGAAACGGTGATTCCCACAAGTCTATCTCTTTGTCCAAAGCGGCGATTTCAGGTCAGGCCGAACAAACCTCGGAAAATTGAGCTTGGATGAAGATAACTGTACTAACGCTATCAGCCATGCTTGCCAACTTCTGGCAGAGTCATAGGTGGCTCTTCAATTTATACCGAAGGTCGCCAAGCAATTGGGTTCAATGTCACAATCACGGTTGTGAATGTCTCTTGTCATCTCGCGTTGACTTCAGATCGGGGTAGCGCACCCTACCTGACCGATCTGCTGTTAAGCCAGAGGCAAAAAGCTACCTAAAGAAACTAAGGTGAGGGGAGTTTACTGTGCAAGTTATTAAGGAATACGTTCAGCGTTGGTACGAAAGTGGGCTTGACCCT
Source organism: Oculatella sp. FACHB-28 (assembly GCF_014696015.1). Lineage (NCBI taxonomy): Bacteria > Bacillati > Cyanobacteriota > Cyanophyceae > Oculatellales > Oculatellaceae > Oculatella > Oculatella sp. FACHB-28. The sequence continues at coordinate 14,977 of NZ_JACJPJ010000039.1, forward strand.
GATGAATATATTTGTCACGGCAAGCAGGGCAACTTAGTTGAAATTGAGGAGGCTGAGACGGGCAAACGTCGCACCGTTCTCACTTTCTGCACCAACGACGTGTTGGGACTAGTTCAAAATGAAGCCGTTCAAAAAGCTGCTATTGATGCAATTTTGAAGTATGGCACTTCTAATAGTTCGACTTCGGTGTTGAGCGGTCGGATTGACCTGCACCGCCAGCTCGAAGATGAAATTTCAGCATTTAAACATTTACCCTATACGCAGCTATTTCTCAATGCTTGGATGGCGATGCAGGCATTAATGGATGCCTTCTGCCACCTGGCAATTCCGGTGCCTGGCTTTCAGCATACACGCGAAACGCTGATTCTAACTGATGTGTTAAATCATGGTTGCATTGTGTCGGCGATCGCCAACGCTGGCACCCGCTCCGGTAAGCTGTTTGGGCATAGCCCCCGCGTTCGGGTACGGGCTTACCGCCACTGCGATATGGAAGACCTCAGCCGCAAGCTCCAGCGATATGCCCGTTCAGATGACCGGATATTGGTGGTGTCTGACGCAGTCTTTTCAATGGATGGCGACATCGCCCCGTTGCCCGACATGCTCAGCATTATGCAAAACTACGAAGGTAGCGTTTTGCTGATGGATGAAGCCCATGCTAGCGGCGCACTTGGCGCGACAGGTCGAGGTATCTATGAGCATTTTGGGTTATTGCCACAACAGGCGATCGAACGGGGCGTTGTGCCGCTGATCATGACAACTTTCTCTAAGTTTGCGGCTTCTGCCGGAGCCGCGATTAGCAGCCATGTTGCCGAGCTAAAGCCGTTGCTCAACGTTTCACCCACCTCAATTGGCACTATTTCGCTGCCCCCTCCAACGACTGCTGCTGCGTTGGAGAGCATCCGTCAAGTGGTGAAGACTCCAGAACTAGTAAAGCGGTTGCAGGAGAATACTCAGTATCTGCGATCGCGCCTGGAGGAAAATGACTTTATGGCGATCGGTGAAACTAACGTGCTTCCAGTACTGCTGCCACCTGAGCTTAATCCTAAAATCTTTGCCAGAAAGCTGATGAACGATCACGGGGTGTGGGTGTCGCCCATCTGGTTTATCGCCAAGCCTCGAGTTCGGATTACTGTTAACTCGCTGCATACCCGCGAAGAAATGGATCGTCTGGTTACCAGCATGGTAGCAACGCGAGAAGTACTGTACAAACCTACTATTAGTGCGTAAGTCCAGGCATTAAATTAGCATGAACAGTAGGGTGGGCAATGCTCACCCTATTTGCTTCTAGAAGGGGCGATCGCCCCTCGACTAGAATATTTTCTCCTGACAAGCTAAATTTATTGCTTTGTTACCTTTCTTGTCCCATCCTCAGTTGCTTGTGAGACATTGGGTATTAGAGAAGGGAATCTACTTCGCCGCCCGCTATGAGTTTGTGCATCAACCCCCGCTGTCTTCAGCCCGACCATCCTGGCAATGACGGCAATCAATTCTGCCAAAGCTGCGGCTCTGATCTGATTTTGCAGGGACGCTATCGGGTCATGCGATTGCTAAGCGACAAGAGCGGATTTGGCAAAGTTTATGAAGCCTTTGAGCGTAGTACACCCAAAATCCTCAAAGTCCTTAAAGAAAGTCACAGTACCAACCCCAAAGCGGTAACGCTGTTTCAGCAAGAAGCCGTCGTCTTGAGCCAACTTCAGCATCCCAGCATTCCGCAAATCGAGCCAGATGGATACTTTCAGTTTTTTCCAAGAAACGCTGTAGAGCCGCTGCACTGCATCATCATGGAAAAAATTGATGGGCCAAATTTAACCCAGTGGATGCGGCAACAGGGCAATAATCCCATTAGTGAAAAGCAGGCTGTTAACTGGCTTCAGCAGATAGTAGGAATTTTGCACCTGGTTCACAGCAAAAATTATTTCCATCGCGACATCAAGCCCGAAAACATTATGCTGCGCTCTAGCGGTCAGCTTGTGCTGGTTGATTTTGGTGCAGCCAGAGAGATGACTTATACCTATCTGGCTCAGCTTGGCGGCACTAGCGGCGTGACTCGCATCAGTTCTGCTGGCTACACACCGCCTGAGCAAGAGCAGGGGCAAGCAGTTCCTCAATCGGATTTCTACGCGTTGGGGCGCACCTTTATTTACCTGCTAACAGGCAAGCAGCCAACTGACAGTGGCATTTATGACTCGCTCCAGAATGAATTTCACTGGCGTAATCATGCTCCTCACATTTCGCCGCAGCTAGCCGGACTGATTGATCAACTCATTGCTCCTAGAGCCGCCGATCGCCCCAAAGACACGCAAGAAATTTTGGCTCGACTGTCACAAATTTCTCAGGAAGTTGCTGGCGGAGCATCTCACCCTTCTCACGCTTCAATGGGAGGAGCAGCCCTGTCGCCTCTGAGTATTCCAACGGTGTATCAGTCGCCACCCAAGTCGAGAACTTGGCAATGGTTGAGCGGCGGGCTACTAATTTTGCTGTTGGGAGGAGGTGGATATTGGCTCTGGCAGTCTCGTCAATCTTTTCCTTTAATTGCCAATAGCCAGAGAGTGGAAAATCAGGCGATCGCCATTACCCGCACTTTCACAGGGCACTCCAGCTTTGTCAACAGCCTAGTTCTCAGTTCCAATGGGCAAACCCTAATTAGCGGCAGTGCTGACAAAACGATTAAAATTTGGAACTTTAACACGGGCGAGGAAATCCGCACGCTGACTGGCCATTCCAGCTTTGTAAATCGATTAGCGGTGACACCGGACGGACGCCTTCTCGTCAGCACCAGTGCCGACCAGATGATTAAAATCTGGGAGATTGCAACGGGTCAGGAACTTCGCACCCTCGCCGGACACACTAGCCCCATCGATGCACTGGTGATTACACCAGATGGACACCATTTAATCAGTGGCAGTGTTGACCAAACGATCAAAATCTGGGAGATTGCGACGGGTCAAGAACTTCGCACCCTCACCGGACATGCTAGCTCAATTAATGCGCTGGTCGTTACTCCAGATGGGCAACGGTTAATTAGCGGGGGTGCCGACAAACTGATCAAAATCTGGGACATCAATACAGGTGAAGAAATCAGCACGTTGACAGGACATGACAGCTTTATCAATGCGCTGGCAATCAGCCCAGATGGGCAGTTAGTCGCTAGCGGCAGCGCTGATAAGACCATTAAAATTTGGAACGTGGAAACAGGTGAAGCAGTTCGCACGCTGACAGGACATTCAGGTTATGTGAATGCTCTGGCAATTAGTCCAGATGGGCAAACGCTGGCTAGCGGCAGTGCTGATCAAACGATCAAGCTGTGGGATTTCAACACGGGTGAAGAAATTCGCACGTTGACGGGCTATGGGACTCACATCAATTATTTTGTAATTAGCCCAGATTGGAGTGAAATGGCCAGCGGGAGCGATCGCCCCGTCATTTCTGTTTGGCGCTTACCGGAATAATTGAGATGCAAAATTGGGCAATTAGAGGCAAGTCTTTTGAATGGGGGATACGCACTTATCTGATGGCAGTGCTAAACGTCACGCCCGACAGCTTTAGCGATGGGGGACAGTTTAATACGCTAGAGACGGCGATCGCCCAAGCCACTCTTTTGCTGGAATCTGGAGCCGACATTTTAGATATTGGCGGACAGTCTACTCGTCCTCAAGCTGACCAAATTTCCCTGGAGGAAGAACTTAACCGGGTCGTACCTGTAATTCAGGCGTTGCGTTCTGGTGCAGCGGGGGATGCTGTTCGGTCAGCGCCGATTTCAATTGATACTACCCGTGCCGCAGTTGCTCGTGCTGCGGTTCGGGCGGGAGCTGACGTGGTGAACGATATTTCTGGCGGCACCTATGATGCTGAAATGCTGCCCACCGTTGCAGAACTGGGTGTTCCCGCGATTCTGATGCATATTCGCGGCAACTCCAAGACAATGCAGCAGATGATAGACTACCGGGATTTAATCGGCGAGATTTGCCAGTTTTTACAGAAGCAAGCGGATCTAGCGATCGCCCAGGGCATTTCCCCTAGCAACATTGCTCTTGATCCAGGCATCGGCTTTGCCAAAACAGGCGCTCAAAATCTGGAGATTTTGAGACGACTGCCAGAAGTGCGATCGCTGGGCTACCCGCTGCTGGTAGGAACCTCCCGCAAAAGCTTTATTGGTCACATTCTGAATCAACCCGATCCACAACAACGGGTTTGGGGAACGGCAGCCACCTGCTGTGCGGCGATCGCTGGCGCTGCTGATATTCTCCGAGTTCACGATGTGAAGGAGATGCATGAGGTTTGCCAAGTCGCGGATGCAATTTGGCGATCCTAAGTTTCTATACGGTAGAACCTTTAGGAAGGGCTGGATCCGTTGCCACTACCACCATTGCCATTTGAACCATTGGTATCAGGCTCAATGATAGGTTCAGGCACAATCAACTCAGACATTGCCTCAGTTAGGGCTTTCGGGTCCATGAAAATGATCTTAGAGTTGTTGCTCTGTCCGAGCCTATAGTTAGCATCTACATATTTTTGCGCCACGAGATACTGCAACACAGCATGAGTGTTGTTCTGAGACTTGAGGGCATTAGAAATTAGCTCAATCGATTGCACCGTTCCTTCTGCTTCGGAAATTGCCGCCTGCTTTTCACCTTCTGCTTCAAGGATTGCTGCCCGCTTCTTACTTTCGGCTGCTCGCTCTAGCTCCAGCGATTCACGTACCGTTTCGGGTAGGGTAATATTTTGAACTTCAATGCGGGTAACTTTCACGCCCCAAGTTGCAGTTGCTTCATCTAACTGTTGCAGCAAAATCTGGTTGATTTGACTTCTAGAAGCGTAGGTTTGCTCTAACTCCATCCGTCCAATCTCAGAACGCAGACTGGTAATAACCAGGTTCATCAATGCTTTGCTGATGTCTTCAACTGCGTAGTAAGTCTGCTGTAGCTCCAGGATACGCCAGTACATCACCGCATCCACCAGCAGCGTAATGTTGTCTTTAGTGATGGCCTCCTGCGGGTCAATGTCGAGAACTTGCTCACGGGTTGTATCTTCCCAAACGATCGTATCTAGCAGAGGAACAATGAAGTTTAACCCCGGCATGAGTTTGCGGTGATAGCGCCCCAACCGCTCGACCAGCGCTTCATTTCCCTGGTTGATGATTTTTACAGAGCCGACCGTATAGCCAATAATGAGCAGAGCAAGTGCAGCAAGAATTGACTGCATAGGGATCATCTCCTGAGGGGTATCGCCTGCCAAAATGAACAAGCGCTGAGTTACACACAATTAGCCCATCGTGTCTAGCCCATACTGTTAATTTATACTGTTTGATCGTAAATATGGCTATCAGGAAAGGTTGCAGGTAGAACAATTAACGTATTGCCATGACGACCCACGACATTTACGGTTTCTCCAACAGCGATTGTCATGTCCGAGATCTGACAGCGAGCATTCCACAGAGATCCTTGATAGGCAACCGTGCCAACTCCACCACTAGGAATTGGTGCTGAAACTTCAGCTTCGGTGGTGGGCGTAAGGTCTTTCGCTTCTCGCGGCACCATGCCCTGCATCACTACGGCTAGCGCAACTGCGAGCACTCCCCACAGCAGTAGCTGTACGGTGAAAGAGGTAATAGTCAAGGCGGCGATCGCCGTAATAATGGCAGCAATTCCTAACCCCGCGAGGCTAGGTTCTCCAACCAGCATTCCTAGCCCAAGGAAAACTAAACCGCTCAACAACCATAAGGTGTGAGTTTCTAAAGCCGATATCAAATCAATAATATCCACCGCAGCCCCCATTCCCTTTTAGCGAGTCTGAAGGATGTCTGCCAGAAAGCAAACCCACTAGATTCCTTGCATGAAGTAATAACCTGATTCAAGTTACGCAAATCAATCCACGCAAATCATTTACGCAAATTCAATCCATACTGGAAACCTAGCAGAGCAACTGCTTCAAATTAGTTAGACACACACCCTTACAATTAATTTTTTTTAACTGTATGTAAATACAGTGTACCTAGCTAGAATTACGGCTTGCGAGAGGACGTGACAGATTCAAAATTGCTTGCGCGGTCTTATTTTTGACGGGTTGGAATTTCGATCAAGAATTCGGCTCCCTGCCCTGGAGCTGAATTGCAGGTCAGACAGCCACCGTGCCTCTCCACCACAATTTGATAGCTAATCGATAGACCCAGTCCTGTTCCAGCACCCACAGGCTTGGTAGTAAAAAAGGGATCAAACAACTGCTTTCGGTGTTTCAAAGCAATTCCTGGGCCGTTGTCTGAGATGCGGATGGCGATGCGATCGCTACACACAACATCCGTCTGAATCTGAATCACAGGAGGGATATCAGGCACAGAGCGCTTTTTGATTCCCTTAATTTCTATGTCTAGCGCATCAATAGCGTTGCTAATGATGTTCATAAACACCTGATTAAGTTGCCCTGCATAGCACTCCACCAGGGGCAAATTGCCGTAACGCTTTATCACCTGAATGCCCGGATAGCCAGCATTAGCTTTGAGCCGATGTTGCAAGATCAGCAGCGTACTGTCAATGCCTTCGTGAATATCGACAGGTTTCTTTTCAGCCTCATCCAGACGAGAAAAGTTTCGCAGCGAGAGGATGATTTGACAGATGCGATCGGCTCCTAGCTTCATCGAGGCAATCATCCGGGGCAAGTCGCTGACGATGAAATCTAGATCGACACGGCTGATTTCAGCCTGAATTGCTGGAATCGGGTCGGGGTAGTGCTGTTGATAGAGCCGCAGCACGTTCAGCAAAGTTTGCGTATAGTCGCTGGTGTGGGCAATGTTGCCGTAGATGAAATTGACGGGATTGTTGATTTCATGGGCGACACCTGCAACAAGCTGCCCCAAACTCGACATTTTTTCAGTTTGAATCAATTGTGTCTGCGTTTGCTGAAGTTCGCGCAGAGTCTGCTTTAGCTCCTTTGCTTTGGCTTGAGCCTGAGCAGCGGCGGATTGGCTGCGCTCGTATAGTTCTGCCTGGTCGAGGGCGATCGCCAACTGCGTGGCGACCGACTGCAACAGTTCCACTTCATCGTCGCTCCAGGGACGCGAATAGCCACAGTGAACGCAAGTCAAAATCCCTAACTTGCCAGAACGAGTCTGCACTGGACAGGTGAGATGAGAGAAATAGCCCTGCCGAATAAACCGATCTCGCATGGTTGGATCAAGCAGCGTATCAGTCCTGACATCATCGACTCGCACCGTTTCAAATCGACTCAACGCCCACAGATAAGGCGTATCCGTATCTTCAATCGGATATCGACCGATGACGCTAGGTAACCTCGAATCACGAGCCTCATAGGTCAAGTCAAAGTGAGGATTTTGGGGGTCCGGGCAGTACCAGACAAAGTTGCAGCGATCGCTCGCTAGCAGATTGCGAATCTCGTGTACCGTCGTTTCTAGAATCGTGTCCAGGTCAAGCGAGTTGCGGATTTGGTTTGCCAGATGGTTGAACAACGCTTCTCGCTGTGCCAATTCTCGAAAGCGGGATTCGCTTTGCTGGAGCATTTTTTCTGCCCCTTTGCGGTCGGTGACATCTTCCATCGTGCCCAAGATGCCGATAACATTGCCCCTTGCATCACGAATGGGAATTTTGCTCGTCTCGCGCCAGATATTTTCCCCATTTGCCTGCCGTCGTGACTCCAACAGCCGCACCTGGGGAATGCCTGTTTCCATGATGCGGCGATCGCACTCCCGGTAAAACTTTGCTTCGGCCTCCGTCCAGGGTAAATCGAAGTCAGTCAGCCCCAGTACGTTTTCGGGTTCGCCTACACCCGCTAACTCAGCCCACTTACGGTTACAGCCGAGGTAAACCAGATTTCTATCTTTCCAAAAAATGCACTGAGGAATGTTGTCTAACACGAGTTGCAGCAGAGCCGTGCTTTTGCTCATCTCTACGAGCTGCTGGTCAGCAGACTTTTCAACTAAAGCGCCATTCGGGTATTGATTAGACGGAGCTCCTGACTCACGAGAATTAGCACAGGAGCGTGGGTTGGCGATCGCCCGCCCTACACTAAATACGCGCACAACTGCCCCAGCCGCATCTAAAACAGGTGTGTAGACCGTTTCGTAGAACCGAGTTCCTCCCGCTAACGGCACCTCGTGGGTAAATTGCAGCGGTTTATTTTGGCTAAAAACTTGCTGGAGGGCGATCGCCACCTGTGAAATGACCAGGCGTAGACAATGTGGGTCGAGCAATGAGGTTGACTGCTCTCGATTGACCCAGTTCAACCATTGCAGAACTGTCCTACCCATCAGGGCAGCAGGCTGTAAACCCAACAAAGCAGCGCCAGCAGGGTTTACGGCGACACAGCGAGTCTCCGAGTCATACTCTATAAATGCGTCTGTGGATTGTTCTAGAAATGCTTGCAGATAATCAACTGGTCTGACTAGCTCTCCACCCGGCAGATTGAAAGTCATGATGTTACGCGCAGGAAAAAGCCAAATTCAGGAGGTTCACACAACTTGTCTCGCCCACTCTCGATTCAAGCGGGAACAGCAAATGCTTGTAAGATCAGCACCCCTAAAAGTTTTAGATGCAGCCAGTGACGACAAAAGGAACTTTAATTATAGATTGGCGATCGCCAATCTCATCACGATTTTGGTCATTCGTTTTAGCTGTGCGCCACGGGTCATTGGCTACAACTGCCACTCCTGTCCAATGCGTTTAAGTAAAACCTATTAAAGGTTTTCAACGTAAGTCTGTAGTGATCAGCACATCAAACTATCGTTTATCCGTTTTTCGGGTTTTTCGGGCAAGATTATGGCGATTTAGCCGAAATAGCTGACTGCCCGCCAGCGGCAAATCTCTGGGCAAGATAAACATAACCAGCGGCAACCGAATAAACAGACAGCCTACATTACTGCGACAGCCCGTTTCAATGTAGACATTTTCTTGCTGCTTAGGCAGAGTTGCTGCAACCAGTTGTTCCAGGGGCAGTGCTGCCATCTTCAGCCAGTTCGATAGGTTTTCGGGAAGCTGCGTGTTGAACCGCAGCCGTAGATCCGGGGTCGAAAAAGACTGCACATAGGCAGGCGACAAAAAGGGTCTGAAGCGGTCCGCTTCAGAAGTCATCTGTTTCACAAACGACAGACTAACGCCTCGCAAAAGTTGACGCAGCGGCTCCGTTTCTTCGCCCCGCCGCTCTCGGACAAATAGACTTTCGGTTAAGTCATGGTTGAGGTTGTCGGGGTCGCCAATGCTCAGATGAGTACCGCCGATCGCCGTCAACAGGTACTTGGGTGACTGAATCTGAGCAAAGGGCAAGATTTGCTGACTGACTGCGGGCGTAATCGAATCGTCAGTTCCCGTCAAAATTAGGGTAGGAACGGTGATCTCACCCAGGCTAGCCTCCGCAAACATGCGTCCCATTACCGGATTGAGGGCAATGATTTGAGCAATGCGTGGGTCTTCAAAATCAGTTTGGCTGTTGGGGTCTAAATCTGCCGCTGTACATTGCAGCCAATCTGCTGGAGATAGCCCAACCGGACTGCGCCCATCACAAAACTGCTGCAAATGCTCCAGGTCTAATTCTGCCCCCGCCAGCGCCAGCGCCGTGTAGCCACCCAGCGAATGACCAATGATCGTGGCTCGTTCGGTGTTGAGCCGTCCACGGAGCAGAGGCGAATAGCGATTCAGCCGCTCCAGTTCGTCGAGCAGGAAGCTAACGTCCAGGGGGCGATCGACAAATTCACTTGGAGGCAAAATGTCAGCCAGGTTGCCACTGCCCATTTCACCCATCGTCAGCCCGGTCAACCAGGCGACGTTGCTGCCCGGATGCTCTAAGGCAGCAACAACAATGCCGTGAGAGGCTAGATGCCGAGCCAGATAACCCATGAAGCGGCGATCGGCACCAAAGCCATGAGACATGATCACCAGTGGTCCTATCACATCACGATTCCAGTAGAGGTCTACGGGAATCGTGCGCGATCGCTCATAATCGTGAAATGTTAGAGTCTGCTGCCGCACCCAATAGTCTCCGCCAACAGTGGGGTCAAAGGGCGGCTGAAATGGCTCCGTTTCAACGGTGAGTTCACGCTCCAGGATGGTGCTGAGGGCCTGGCTTTGCCAGTAGGGAAGGTTCATCTGAGAAGCCAGGGCGATCGCCGAACTGCCATCAACCACCACTGTTTCCGCTGGATAGGCCCGCAAAAAGCCCAACAAGCTCAGCCCATCCACCTGCTGTGCTGCCACAACGAGCGCTGCCTCAAGGTCTTCTACTGTGCTGTTAGGAATTGCCACCTCCAGCGTGCTTAAAAGCCGCTGTCCGGCAGAAGAATCCAACAAATCATCAACCAGGCGATCGCCTACATCTGGATCTAGCTGAATTCGGCTGTTGAGAGCCTGCCTCACATCTTCAGTCAACAGCGGTGTATAGAGGCTTAGACTGGGCGGAATTTCTCCAGTAGCGGCAAATTCTTCTAGATCGCTGATTGTCACTGATTGTTCGATCGGTCCCAGACGTACCGTCAACCGTTCAGCAGCCAAACCCGGAGACGCTACGCCACACCCCAGCATCAGCGCTAAGCCATACCCCAGTTTTTTGACATGCTGCATCCGTTGAGCGGGCGAAGGCGACTTTTGGGGTAAGGTTTTGAGCAGAGTAACCAGACGGCTGCGTCTGAATTTCACTAAAAGAGAAGTAGACTGATGCTGGAGTGAATTCACGGAACTTTACTCAAAAGCGGGACAGTGCAGCGAAGCAATTTTGACCTGGACTGAGAGTGTCCTGATTTATAAACTGACCTGATCTAAGAAGTGATCTGGTATTACTTGTTCCTGTAACCTTTTGCCCATAAAGCAGCGTTTATAGAGCGATAGGTTCAGTCAGGGGCTTCGATAGGTGGCTCAAACTGACTTTGGTGCAGCCACTCAATCTGACGTGCTGCATCTGATAGTCTTGCTTCTCGCTGACCTTGCGATCGCGCCTGCCAGCACATCAAGCCCACAGGAGTGTTGATCAAGTCCACAAGGTTAGCTTTCCGATTAGCAATTTTTACAGCAGCGATGGGCATTTCTTTGAGGAACCAGCGACTCCAACGGTAGAAGTAGTCGCGTGAGGTTGGCTCTCGCATTAAACTCACCCCGTGTAACTCATGCAGATAGCGATTTGAGCGTCCGTAGCGATGCCACTGACGGCGCAACTCTGACAGGGTAGCGCGGTGGCGATGCTGTACGACTGCTGATTCTGCAAAAGCCAATTTCCAGTTGCCCTGCTGCTGAATGCGCCAGCACATATCGGCATCACCGCCCGTCGTTAAGTAGGGACGAAATAGCCCTGCTTTTTCTAAAGCTTGCTGCCGAATCGCTAAATTAGCCGTCTGTCCGTAAGGCAGGAAGGGATGGGCAAGGGTGTGTTTTTGAGAGAGCGTATCTTGGCGATCAGCAAACTCCTCCAGGAGGGTTGTACCGGGAAGCGCAACAACTTCTCCTGCAACCAGACCCACCGCAGGGTCAGTAAAGGGCTGTATCAGGTTAATTAGCCAATCGGGCTGAGGACGACAGTCTGCGTCGGTAAACGCCAGTATTTCGCTTTTGGCTGCTCTAACACCAGTGTTGCGAGCGGCGTAAGAGCTTTGGACTTGAGTTTCACTTAAATAGCGCAGAGTAATGCCCCGATCGCCGCTGGTCTGCACGGCAGCTTTCAGCAAATCAGGGGTGCGATCGCCACTTCCATTATCAACGAGCAAATATTCAACTTGACTGGCTGGATAGGTCTGTGCCCAAAGACAGTCGAGCAAATCGGGCAAGTCCGCTTCGCCATTGTAAATGGGGATGATGACAGACACAGGAGGCAAGAACTTTTCGTCAACGGGCTGATTCATTGGCTCATCGCTTTGAACGGGAGTCATGCGGCTACAGCTCCAAAAGTCTTACCTAAGAAGTAGTCCATTTACAAGGCTAGTCAACTTCATCGGGGTCGGCAAGTCCCTTAAGGTTGAGATTCAGTTAGCACCCTTAAAGAATTGTGTGGTCGGAGCCAACTTCCTCGCCAAAAGGAAACTAAAGCAGCACAGTAGAAGTCTCGTTTTACAACAAAGTATCACTCCCTGCTCAGATGACGTTGCGTCTACATTCTGGCTAAAGTCTGAGAACGCTTAGGTAAAGTTGCTTATCTGCTGTAAAACGAGTAAGCATTCGGGAGGGTGTTATATGAAACAAGATTTTAGAAAGCCATCTGCAATTGCAATTGCTGTATCTATTCCCCAAGAGCAGCGGGAAGCTGAATCGAATCAGGGGTTTTTGGTCAAGATTTTAATACCGTTGTTTGTAGCGATCGCACTTGCTCTAAATTTACCGCTGTCAGCGATCGCTAATCCGGTTGAAATCGCACAAGCGACTGAAACTGAAACACCGTCTGGGACACCAGACATAGACAGTTCTATTACCAGGGAATATGAGCCTGCGGTCGTTTATATCCCAGACCCACAGACTCAAGAGCTAGTGCCACAGTCAGTGCTATTAGGGGCTGACGAGCCGGTTGAGGGTGCAGTTGATCAAATCATGCAGGCTTATCAAGGGCAGGATGTCGGCATCACAGGCTATGAGGTGAATGTCGATCAGTCCAGCCAGGAAGCTGAAATCAACTTTGAGGTAGATGCCCCCCGTGGCGAAGAAGCTTTTCAAAGTCTCAGTAGTGCCAACCAATACTCCTTGTTTGAAGCAATTCGAGAAACACTGTTGACTGAACCGACCTACAACGTCGATGAGGTGATTTTCCTCGCTAACGGTGACTCTTTTGATATCTAACGTCTAAGAGACTGTGGAGAACGGTTCTGCTTTTTTCTAGCAAGCATCCGTTCGCCCCTATTAGACCATCCCTAAACCTCTTGCGTGAGTGGCGGCGCGGCAAAGCTGCGCCACCACTCACGCTTTAAAAAGCGACTTCTAGAGGTTACTGAGAAGCTGTTTGCCCTACCGTAGACAGGTTAAGCTCCCCTCCCGGGCAGTTTCGATTTGAGTTGTAGAAAGAAATTTTAGATGGGGGGCTGCGTTTTCAAGAACATTGTGCTACTATCAGTAATCGTGGATTGGGCGGGTCGGTGCCCGAGTGGTTAATGGGGGCGGACTGTAAATCCGCTGGCTACGCCTACGCTGGTTCAAATCCAGCCCGGCCCACCACGAAAGTCGAGAGCTATGAATTTTGAGTTGTGAGTAGGTCACGCCTCTCATCATTCAAAATTCAGCACTCAAGACTGGCTTTTGCCCGTGTGGCTCAGTGGTAGAGCACACCCTTGGTAAGGGTGAGGTCACGAGTTCAATCCTCGTCACGGGCTTACTCCCTTGCGGTTGAAGATTAGGTAACAAAAGGTTCAGCGATGTACCCTCGCTGAACCTTTTGTCATGAAAAGAGTAGGACATTCAACAAATTCCTCTGTAGGATAGACGCACAGCGCTGTGACATCTGGCATAAAGGTTGAACAACCCTAAACCCCGACCGCAGCATGTTTAGTCTTCTTGAAACTACAGTCAAACCTTTGCTCCTCAACACAAAGGTGCTGGAGGTAGCGTATGAGCTTTACCTGCAAGCACCCCAGTCGGAGTATCCAGAAATTGACCTAAAAGAGTTGTCCAACCGGACTGGCGCAAGTTTGTTGGAGTGCCGCAACGCTATCGTCGGCGCACACGAAGTTGGTAGATTTCCGAAATGTTCTCTGTGCTCTTGATGAGAGGTAAACAGGCGATCGCTCCCAAAACTGTCACATCTGAAGCCAAAACCTTGAAAGCCCAAAAGCCGTCACCCTCTTCTTACCGATTTGGCTGGTTCGACTGGTTTTGTCTGTGGTATCCCCCAGGTTGGCTAATCTTGTTTAATCGCCACTGGCAGCACTATCACGCTGACCCAGAAGGTTGGAATTGGTTGGAATATATTTTATTTCTCCTTCCGGGTGGGTTTTATCTGGCGCTGCTGTTGCGCTGGCTAAGACTGGGAGGGCGATCGCCTCGTCAAACAGATGCCTCAGTTGAGCCTGGATACCAGAAAGCATTTCGAGATGAAATTCTTGCTCCAATCTTGCAGCATCACTTCCAACCCGAGTTGCACAACACTGAGCATTTGCCTCAGCAAGGACACTTTATTGTTGTGTTAAATCATGCGGGGATGGCTTTCCCGTGGGATTTTGTTGGACTAGGAACCCTATTAAGCCAAACAAAAGGCTGGTTTGTGCAGCCAGTTGCCCATGAAATTTTCTTTGATCATCCCTGGCTCAAGTGGTGGTTGCCTGCAGGCTGGTCACAGATTTTGGGAGGCATTCGGGCTAATCGAGACAGCTTTGAGATGGCGGTGGCTGATGAACAAGCCGAAACTGTTTTGCTGTATGCCCCAGAAAGCTGGCGTGGACTGGCAAAAGGTTGGCAGCAACGGCATCAATTGGAGACGTTTGACCCTAGTTTCATCAAGTTGAGCGATCGCCATCATATTCCTATCCTGCCTGTTCTTTGTATTGGCAACGAATTCCTGCATCCCTGGGCTTTTAACTCAAGAAAGCTAACGAAATGGACAGGGCTACCGCTGTTCCCCCTATCGCCGCTGATGATCGCGTTTTTGCTGTTTCCATCGATGGGCGTCTGGGCAGCGAAGACTCATTTGAGATATTACATTCAGCCGCTAGAGAAACCCTGGCAACGGCAGCATTCTTTGCAAAACCGATCGGTAGCCTATCAGGAGGCGCAGGATTTGCGATCGCGTCTGCAAAACTCGATGAATGATTACCTGTCACAATTGGTAAAGTAGCTCTTTTTTCTGGACGCTTTAGCGATGCAAACGGTTGATCAAATTCTCGATCGGGCTTTGGCAGGAAAAGATTTGTCTGAGGCAGAGGGTGTGGTGTTGCTCAGACAAACCGATGCAGGAGCGATCGCCGCCATTCGAGAAACGAGCGATCGCCTACGCCACAAACAATCAGGTGACATTGTTACCTATGTGATCAACCGCAACATCAACTTCACCAACATTTGCGAACAGCACTGTAGCTTCTGTGCCTTTCGTCGAGATGAGGGCGATGAAGGTTCGTACTGGTTAACCGAAGCAACAATTTTAGAAAAAACCACCGATGCCGTCCAACGAGGCGCGACTGAAATTTGTATTCAGGGCGGACTGCATCCTGGCGCAAAGCTGAATGGAACGTCTCTGAATTACTATGTGCAGTTAGTGAGAACGATTAAAGATGCCTTTCCTCATCTGCATCTCCATGCCTTCTCACCACAAGAAGTGCAGTTTATCGCGAGAGAAGATGAGTTAAGCTACGCCGAGGTGATTGCCGCATTTCGGGATGCTGGCGTTGGCTCCATGCCTGGAACGGCGGCAGAAGTATTGGATGATGAAGTGCGGCGCGTCCTCTGTCCCGAGAAAATCAATACGGCAATTTGGTTAGAAATTGTGGAAACTGCCCATCGCTTGGGAATGCCTACTACTAGCACGATGCTTTCGGGACATATTGAAACACCAGAGCAACAGATGCGGCATTTGGAACTGTTGCGATCGCTCCAGCAAAAAGCGGTAGAAAGGGGCGATCGCGGCATCAGCGAATTCATTCTGCTACCCTTTGTAGGTCAAGAGGCACCCAAACCGCTGCGGCGACGAGTTGGACGCGATCAGCCTGTCCTTTCCGACTCACTTTTACTCACTGCCGTTGCCCGAATTTTTCTAGGAAACTGGATTGCCAACCATCAGCCAAGCTGGGTCAAGCTGGGCTTAGCCGGAGCAACAGAAGCTCTGACCTGGGGCTGCAACGACATTGGTGGCACCCTGATGGAAGAACACATCACTACAATGGCGGGTGCCCAAGGTGGCACCTGCATGGAAGTAGCAGATCTCAAAGCAGCGATTCATTCTCTGAATCGCACAGCACAGCAGCGAGACACCCTTTATCAGTACCTCACCTTACAGAAGGGTGTAGAGTCTGAAGTAACGGTGTAGTGTAAATCAGATATTGCCATTGAACTTGGGGTGTCTACAAAATGTCATTTTTTGCAGATTGGCTGACGGTTTTGGCGATCGGGTGTTTAGCAGTAATGGCTCCTGGACCCAACCTTGCCATGACTTTACGCAACAGTTTGTCTTATTCGAGGCAGTCAGGCATTTACACCGCCGTGGGTTTAGCTGCTGGCAACTGTGTTCATGTAACCTACTGCCTGGTTGGAATTGGAGTCATTATCTCAGAATCAATCCTGTTGTTTAATGCGATTAAATGGTTAGGAGCAGCTTACCTCATCTACGTTGGCATCAAGTCACTCCAAGCGCAGCGGCACAAACCAATCGTCCCCGAAAGCTCTGCTACTCAAAACGCTCAACATTCATCATCTCAGCAAACTCACGATCTCGCTCGATTTGCATCAATTCGGATTGGTTTTCTCACCAACTTGCTTAACCCTAAAGTCACTCTGTTCTTTCTTGCCCTATTTACCCAAATCATTCAACCTGCAACGCCACTGTTTACTGAAGCAGTTTATGGACTGACGATGGTGGCACTAGAGTTCATTTGGTTTGCTCTAGTTGCGATCGTGATTTCCCAGCGCTCCATCAAAAACCGATTTCTGGCAATCTCCCATTGGACTGAGCGAATTACAGGAGCCGTTTTGATCGCTCTCGGACTGCGGTTAGCCGTTTCTCAACAAAACACATAACCGTTGAACTTAATCACCTTCAAATTAAACGGATTTCACAAATACTCTCCACATTACTAAGCTCTTTATCCCTCATTCTTCATCTCTCTTCCTTCCTTCATGTCTATCATCACGGTCGAAAATCTCAGCAAAACCTATCCTGTTGCCGTCAAGGAAGCAGGTTTAAGAGGAACATTAACTCACTTTTTTCATCGTACCTATCGTGATGTGAAAGCGGTGCAGGATGTTTCTTTTCACATTCAACCTGGAGAAGTCGTAGGTTTTCTGGGACCCAATGGTGCAGGCAAAACCACCACACTCAAGATGCTGACTGGCTTGATTCATCCCTCTAGTGGTCGCATTAATGTTGCAGGACATACTCCATTCACGCGAGAACAAAGCTTCTTAAAGAAAATTACCCTGGTGATGGGGCAAAAGCAGCAGCTTATCTGGGATTTACCTGCATTGGACTCACTCAAAATCAATGCAGCAGTTTACGGCATTTCGGATAAGGAATTTCGCGGACGAGTAGGGGAATTGGTTGATATGCTTTCCCTTGAAGATAAGCTGACTCAGCCTGTCCGCAAGCTCTCACTGGGCGAACGGATGAAAGCAGAACTGTTGGCTGCTCTGCTGCACCGCCCTAAAGTGTTGTTTTTGGACGAACCCACTTTAGGATTAGATGTAAATGCTCAGGTGGCAGTACGTGAGTTTTTGCGGGAATATAACCAGCGCTATCAGGCAACAGTTTTACTCACCAGCCACTATATGGCAGATATCACAGCGCTGTGTCAGCGGGTACTGTTGATCTATGCCGGAACACTAATTTATGACGGTAGTTTGGAAGGGCTGCTAGAGCGGTTTGCTCCCTACCGTGAAGTGAAGGTGGAGTTAAAAGAGAAATTAGCAGATAAGGGAGAAGGGGGGCGATCGCACACGCTCTGTGCCGAAGACTCACTCACCAAACTACAAACCTATGGCGAAGTTGGCGCAGTCGAAGGCTGCATTGTCCGTTTCCTGATTCACCGCGAAGACTTGACTCAAACCGTTGCCCGCATCCTCGCAGAGTTAGACGTAGTAGACCTGACCGTTACCGATCCTCCCGTTGAGGAAGTGATCGGTCGAGTCTTCCAGGCTGGAGCGGTTGCATAAACTTTGCCGTTAGGTAGCGCTTGAATATGGAACTGCTGACACTACTGTAACGTCAATTCGGCTTAAGCAAACGCAGGCAGAGCAGTGTCAATGAGCAGGGAGGGCTTCTTGGGTTGGTGGCAGTAGGCGATCAAGCCACAGACTAAGTTTACCAGGCAGT
>NZ_JACJPJ010000004.1:0-2256 GCF_014696015.1 Oculatella sp. FACHB-28
TTCGGATGGATCGCCGGCCGAAGGGCTCACGCATGTTCAAGCGACCGTGCCAGGTGTCGGCTATCACCCAAAACACACTGAGCGCGCATGGCGAGCGGTTCTTGATCTTTTCGCAGAGGAATCGAAATGAGCGACGTGCATGAAGTCCGGGCGCGGGAAGAAGATTTGCGAAGCGCCATGTTAGCCGCAGACGCGTCGGCCCCGTCGAGCCTCATAGTAGAAACACCGCATAAAGGCGCTGCACACCGACACCCTATAGCGCCGCCGTTCGTGCCTCACTCTAGTGCTTCCGCGTGCAGGTGAGCTTGGTCGTTCGACTGCCTAGATTTCAGGTTAGAACAGTAACTTAAGTTTCTAGATAGGATGCAGATGTCAATGCATTTTGAAAGTCGGGAGTGACCGATTGTGTACGGAGCAGATCCAAAAGATAAGCATCCAATGAAGGGGTTCCCGCAGGTTTGCTTTATCCAAAACACGGTATCGAATCCTAATATCATTATTGGAGATTACACCTATTACGACGATCCAGAAGATTCAGATAACTTTGAACGCAACGTCTTATACCATTTTTCATTCATCGGCGATCGCTTAATCATTGGCAAGTTTTGTGCGCTGGCGCGAGGCGTAAAGTTCATCATGAATGGGGCAAATCACAAAATGGATGGTTTTTCGACTTATCCGTTTTCAATCTTTGGCAATGGCTGGGAGAGAATAGACCCTCAATCGGACGAGCTAAGTTACAAAGGCGATACAGTGATCGGAAATGACGTGTGGATTGGCTATGAAGCGGTGATTATGCCAGGAGTACAGGTGGGAGACGGAGCTATCATTGCTGCAAAGTCAGTTGTGGTGAGCAATGTTTTACCTTATACCATTGTTGGTGGCAATCCAGCGAAGTGTATCCGCCAGCGCTTCGAGGATAATGTGATCCAAGCATTACTTGAAGTCGCTTGGTGGAATTGGGACATTGAGAAAATTACGCGCAATCTGGAAAAAATTGTAGCGGCAGACATTGAAGCCCTAATCAATTGTCAGTAGCAGCGCAGTCGAACAATTTTGTTGGAGCGGATTGGCGATACCTGGGTATGGGGTTAAAGGTGGCTACAACCGCTCAACAGAGCCGTTATACGTCTTCGTTTCTCGGTTGTGGCAGTTTATCAGTGGTGCCTGTTAGCGTTCTAAGTTGAGTAAGCCAAGCGATCGCACATGAACCAGATTTTGTATCTCGTGAGGCATTGTCAGGCAACTGGTCAAGAACCTGATGCACCGTTGACAGAAATAGGCAAACAGCAAGCGATCGCGTTAGCGGATCGGTTTAGCAAAGTACCGGTTGAACGCATTATTTCCAGTCCATTCACCAGAGCATGTCAGTCAATCATGCCGTTGTCGGAACGTCTTGGGTTAACGGTTGAGGTGGATGAGCGATTGATTGAGCGGGCATTAAGTCCAGTTCCACTAGATAACTGGCGGAAACGGCTAGCTGAGACATTTGTAGATTTAGACCTGAGTTTTGAGGGGGGTGAGTCAAGCCGTACAGCGATGACGCGAGGTGTTGCGGTAGTTCGGGTTATGGTTAACCTAAGCAGGTAGGTCACCCCACCTGCTTGGCTTCAGAACCGAACTTGCCCGTTTCCGTGCATCCGGCTCCTCTCCAACTTGGTTCATTGTCAGGAATACCAGTTGCGGGGAGTGTCGCTGCTGCGTGTGCCTGGTCGTGGCAGTGACGGTGTAGCAGTGTCAGATTTTTCAGGCTCTGGTTGCCGTGGTTCCCATCTTGGTGATGTACCTCAATGAGATCCTCTGAACAAAAGTGAAGTCCACAGAAGGCACACTTACCACTTTGTTGTTTGAGCAATATTGCTCTCAGTGGCGGTAGCTGAGGGTAGTTTCTGAGCCTTGTACCCCAGTAAACCCAGTCTCCATCATACGGAGAGCGATTAGCTTGAACCTTGATATGGCGACGAATCGGCGTTTCATTGTGGCGGCGGAGTTTAGGTCCGTCGTTGGTTTGAAATACCCATCCATCTCCCTGGTTGACCCGCCAGTAGCGTGACACGATTTGATGAGTGCTGAGCTTCGGATGTCTGTGTTTTGCCCAGCGCAACAGTTGTCCAAACAGGTGGTAGTCCATCGGGTTGTGTCGCAAAAACTTATTAAGAACAAACGATCGGTATCGTTTACATTCCCTTAAGCAGCAATTCCAAAGAGCGCTTCAATAAACTTCACTTGAGAGACACTATCCCCCTGATCAATTCC
>NZ_JACJPJ010000040.1:0-6064 GCF_014696015.1 Oculatella sp. FACHB-28
TGGACGATGCCAATTCGAGATTGGAGACCTGCTCTAAATCAGTTTGCAATCGCTTATGAAGATCGCTTTCCTCTCTAAATTTAGATCTTTGACACAAATCCATTGACATACCCTGTTGATGAATTCTGCTTGAGACACACTGTCCCCTTAGTTGATTCCCTTCACTTGCCCTTTGCGAATCATCGCCATTGCCTCAATTCCTCGCAATGTTCTCCTTGCTGTATTGAACGATCGAAACCCCATCGTCGGCTTCACAATCCGCTTTACATTACGATGGTCTTGTTCGATGATGTTATTCAGATACTTGCTCTGCCGCAATTCGGTTTCAGCTTTTAACGTTTTGTCCTGCTTCAATTCATCGACGGCAACCGGATAAGCCGCATTTTTATCGACCGTGATTACTCGTGGAGTTTGAGTGTGCTTCGCTCCTAACACTTTACGGAAAAACCGTGCCGCCGCTTTTCCGTCTCGCTTCGCACTCAGCATAAAATCCAAGGTATTGCCCTCTGAATCCACTGCTCGGTACAAGTATTTCCACTCGCCTTTCACTTCGATGTACGTCTCATCCACCCGCCAGGAATCGTTTGTGGGATTGAGAAAGGAACGAATGCGTTTGTCGAGTTCGGGCGCGTAATTCCGCACCCACCGATGAATTGTCGTGTGATCTACTTTCACGCCGCGCTCCACCATCATTTCCTCTAAATCCCGGTAGCTTAAGGAATAGCGACAATACCAGCGCACATTCAGCAGGATGATATCGGGCTGGAAATGTCGCCATTTGAACGGAGATTTAGGATCAACCACGGGACGTCAATTTTGCTCTCAACAGGCTCAAATTCTATCAGTTTTTGCAACAGAACCTACTTGAGAACCCACCGATGAATTGTCGAGTGGTCTACCTCCACCCCCCGCTCCTGCATCATCTCCTCTAAATCTCGGTAGCTCAAGGCGTAACGGCAATACCAGCGGACGTTGAGTCGGATGATCTGGGGCAAAAAGTGCCGCCACTTAAACAAGGAAGCTGTAGACATCACAGGGCAGGAAGGAGAGTTTAGTCCTGCTTACCTTACCATTCGCTGGTCTTTGCGACACAGCCGTAAATAGAACCAGGATGAGGAAATATAAAGCTCCCATCGCAGCGATCGCATCGGTTGAGAGTCGCCCAATAAACCAGGAATCGGTGAGATTGAGGATTGCCTGGACACTGCTATTAAGGAATAAAGGCAGTGACAATGCCAAAATAGCCCGATAGTCCAAACAGCGTTTTCCCTGCCTATCTACTTTCACAGCAGGAAGCAATGATTCTGAGCTATGCACCATCAAAAGCTCCTAGCTAAAACAAATGATCATCAGATAGCAACGCAATTGCAAATAGTGATATGAACATTGCAAGGAGGTGTTGCCACAAGCCTTAGTGGGAAAAAAAGTGGCAATGGAGTATCTGTTAGGACAACTGAGCAGCTACCAGTATTTCCTTAACTGCCTTTAGAGAGGATTCCAGCGCACTCTGCATCCAAGCTTGATTCGTTGAGGCATGTTCTCCTGCAAAATAGATGTGACCTTCGGGAGTAATCACATCTGCATATAAGCTCGTTTGCTGATAAGGCTTCATCATTGCCCAAGATCCCAAGCTCCAAGGGTGATCGTCCCAACTCCAACTCTCCATCTGTCGAATCATGCCATTTTGGTTAATCTGGGGGTGAATCTTCGCAAGATTCTGTTGAACGATTCGATGGCGTTCCTGTGGGGGTAGGTTGGCTAGCCGACGGGCTTGACTGCCCATCGTGTAAGCAGCCAGCAGCACAGATGGATTGGCAGAAATTGCAGGGTCTTTTGTCTGTGCATTATCTGAGGGATAGTAGAGCGTAGAAATAGGTAAATCACTCGCTGTGCTACCTCCATAGATCCCGTCATCTGTTTCCCAGAAACGGCTATTTACAACAGCTAGTACTTTGGTGGCAGAGTCATAAGACAACTCGCGAATAGCTCGCTGTTTCGCGGCAGAAAAAGGCGTATCCAGCCGAGATAGAACCGGGAAAGGAATTGTACAAAGAACAAAATCCCCTTCTTCCCTCTGAATTGTATTCTCTTCTAAATAAACGGCTGCCGCCTTCTGCGTCTCATCATCTCGCTCCAGTTGGATCACTTCACAGCCCATTCTCGGTTTCGATTTGAGCTTATCTGCTAGAGCCGCAGGGAGGCGATCGCTACCGCCAACAATTTCCTCCATCTCGTCATAGTTTTCACCCACGCGGATAAAGCTAAGGGCGGAAAAGTACATCACATCACCGAGAAAACCGTTAGCTGCTGCCATCATTTCAATCGCATCATTTGAGAACCCAGACGCTTTAGACCACTGAAGCATGGACTGCTCATCCATCTCGCGGACGGCTGCACTATGAATCCGCTCTGCAAAGATCTCGGCTTTTTCCGACTCAGTTAACTGAGCAAGACGACTTCCAACCACAGTTCCTAAAATATCATTTGGCGTTAACCCGCGTTCCGAGCTACCGAGATTGTAGATACGACTCAAATTTGCTGCATCCCTAACTCGTATGCGCTGCTCGCGCAGATAGTAGTATCCTTCTGGATTGCTGATCATGTATGAGCGAAGTTGCAACCCACATTCACGGATGTAGTGATGAGTCAGATTATGACGCTTAGGAATTCGGGATGCACCGACATCACCATACAAACCATCCTCAAAGCGCAAGGTGCGAACTCGCCCTCCAATATGGTTGCGTTCTGCTTCCAGGATGACGCAAGTGTGTCCTCGTTTTTCCAATTCGTAAGCCGCACAAAGTCCCGCCATTCCCGCTCCTAAAATGATCACTTTCAGAGGCTGGCGAGGATTAGGAACTGCTTCTAATTCATTGAGCAAGTTAGCCGACTTAGTTGCGGTCTGACGAGTTCTTGCACTCGCAGATCTCCCAATATGAGGAAATCGGGATGTGAAAGCTGCACCACTGGCAAGTGCAAGACTCCGTAAGAGCCAGCGACGACTGATCTGAGGTAAAGGAGTTGAAGAAGGTTTATCGTTTCTATTCATTTTTAGTTCTTCATAATTGCTCACCAGGTTGCAGTGAGAGATTGAATAGCTGTTTGTGCAGTAGTTAACGATCGCGCTCTGGCTTCATCTCCCATCGTTAAATTTTCAGCATGGATAAAGGTGATATCTGTAACTCCAATGAACCCAAAAACAGTTCGCAGATAAGGTTCCTGAAAGTCAAGCTGTTTTGAGGATGCGTCATTGGAGTAACTTCCACCTCGTGTCGTGATAATTAAAATTTTTTTGTTTGTCACTAACCCTCGCCAATCTTGAGTGAATGTGCGATTTACGCGCACAATTTGGTCGATATAGGCTTTGAAATTAGCCGGAACACTAAAGTTATACATGGGCACGCCAAAGACATAGCGATCAGCAACCCACAGTTCATCAATTAACTCATCAGAGATTCTCAAAGCATCGATCAGATTAGGAGCTAAATCTTCAGACTTACTAAACGATGCAGCAATCCAGGCTTCATCAATAGGTGAAACTGGGTATTGACCAACATCGCGATAGGTGACGCGATCGCCTGGGTGACGCTGAAGCCAACTAGTAACAAATTCCTTTGTCAACGCACGCGAAGTGGAGCGGCTCCCTCTAGGACTGGAGTCAAGATGCAGAATATGAGACATGATTCAAGGGTTTCCTTATGCGCTAGCTATTCCTGCTGTGGCTTTGGCATCAGGAGAAAGCAGCCTACTGTAAAAGATAAACAGGCACACAAACGAATAATTGATCGAACGGAACAAGTTTCAACGACTTCCAGGCTGACATCAAACGTGAAAATTAGGCTGCCGACTAAAAACAATCCATTGCCAAACCAAGCGTTCTTCATCTTGCTCCAAAGCCACAATTCAGTGAATACCCTCAGTATGGAAAGGATGCGCCGTTGATTTCTTGCCAGATTCTCCGATTTTTAGCACATTCTCACTGGTTGTTGAGAAAGATCTTCGGCGTGACTCCAACCCAACGTTTGAAGTGACGATTGAGATGGCTTTGGTGAGCAAATCCAACCTGAAGCGCAATATCTGCAATCGCCAGCTTCCCCTCGCTCAACAATCGCTTTGCCCACTCGACTCGGCGCTGAATCACAAATTGATGGGGGGTAAACCCAGTTGATTGCTTAAAAAGCTGGGTAAAGTAATTCGGACTCATCTGGGCGACAACTGCGAGTTCAGCTAAAGTCAAGTCGCGATCAAGATAAGCATCGATGTATTCGATCACCTGCCTTAATCGGTAGGTCGGCAAGCCACCTTCTTGGGCTGGTAGCATAGGTTTTTGGGTCGTGTAGTGGCGAAGCAGATGGATAAATAGCGTGGTGCTGAGAGAATCTATATACAATCGCCCACCTAAACCATGTGACTCAAGCTCAGCTTTCAGAGCCAATCCTATTCCATGAACTAATGGATCAGAGGTAGCAAAATGAGGCAGTAATTCAGCCCTATTCCAGCTTTCCGTTGACCGCACCGCGCTGAGAAATGCGGTTGGATCAAGACTAAGAATCAGGTAGCGATGCTCTGTATCCCAACGAGCATAATGGGGCGTATGGGCTGGAACAATCAGAATGTCGCCAACCTGAAACTGGTCTTCTTGAAATTTTGTATCTAACCTTTGTTCAGCCTTCGTCGGAATCTCCAGGTGAACCAGAATCAAGTGCTGATTAGATATAGTTTCAGGAATCTCATGGGGAGAGTGCTGATAGTAGCTGAAATGAATCCCATTCCATTGTCCCGGTTGGCTTGAGAGGAGTGAACCAGAGGGAAAAACCTGCAAAACCTCACTGTCTCTGGTGAAGTCGATCGCCAGGGCACTACATACAGATTGGTTTCTGGCTTCAGGAAGAGCTTGTTTCACACAACCAGCTTGTCTAAAAGCTACTAGAATACTGTAGTCATTTTGATTATGATTTATCAGTTCACACCGTGCAAGTGCATTAGGCATCTTATCTCTCGCAGCATCCCAATCGGGTTGCCAGGTTGCTCACTTTCACAGATGAATTAATTCGTCTGCATATTAATTCTGCCAAAAAAGTTGCGATAGATTACTTCAGACAATGAATAAAGTCGTTAATGGTTGACTGCAATGATTGGTGTACGTTTTCACAACAGATGGCGCGGCTTTCAAATTCGTGGCGTGTATCTCCTATTTGCCTTTCGTATGGCTCACGGTAGCGTGCTACGATTCTCCAGGGGGAAACAGCTTGGCATCACCTATCCGCCTATTTTCTCCATGGGCATTCATTGCTGCAACGAACATACCTCATGAATCTGAGTGGTTGTGTAAAAGTTTTGCGCCATGAATTTGATGATGAGATCTGATGAGTGCTGATAGAACAAAAATAATAAAGCCCTTGTTCTGCAAAGGTTATACGTTTTACGGTGCTGCGCCACAAATTTGAAGGCCGCGCCATCTGTTGTGAAAACGTACAATAGTCCAGCAGGGTCAGACGGCTGAAACCATTCGGCTCTGTGGGATTGATGCGCCGGAGTCGGAGCAGCCGCTTGGGACGGAGGCTGAAGCCCTGGTGAGAGGCTTGGTTGAGGGGGAAGAGGTCGGAATTGTCCCTGTAGAGCGCGATCGCCATGGTCGCCAGGTTGCTGAGGTATTCGTCTCTGGAGGCGGTGAGGAAGAAACGTTTGTTCAGCAAGAGCTACTGATGGCTGGACTAGCTTACGTTTACCCCGAGTATGTGGAGGGTTGCCCTAATGGTGAATCGATGCGAATGGCTGAGGCGATCGCCCAGGAGAATCAGGTTGGGGTGTGGTCGGGCAGTCATCAGCGCCCTTGGGAGTATCGTCGAGCACAGCGGGAATAATGACAGGGTAAACAAAGCGTTTACGTTTTCATAGGACACCTTGGGCGATCGCTCCTCATACTGGCGATCGCTTTTTATAGGAATTGTGGCGTTGCTGAAACTGTAATGATTTAAGCTAGCCAAGGGATTGACCGAAACTTCAAGTAGTGAAGCAGCAAACGAAGGGAGCATTTCAACATCTCAATTGACTTGGAGTAGCA